>NZ_JAIDBW010000046.1:29303-69734 GCF_029056165.1 Duncaniella sp.
AATTTTTTCAGGCAGATTCTTGCATATTGTAAATAAAATGTCGTATTTTGCGTTATGAAATCTAATGCAGGCTCACACAAGCCGTGACTTCGTCATGTCCCAAGGTCTGATCATTGGCCTCTCAGGAAACTCTCTCGTATTACTTAGACATCTAAAAATCAATCATAAAGACTTAATTATAAACCATCAGAAATATAATAATAGACAATCAATATGAAATTCCGTACATTCTTTTCCTTCGTCCTCGGAGGTATGGCCATGACCGCTTTCGCACAGGGCGGCGGTTATCAGGACGGCGTTGACTACTACAACGCCGAGCGTTTTGAAAAAGCTAAAACCATTCTTGAGAAAACCCTCAACGACCCCTCGACCGACAAGGCTGTATCCTATTTCTACCTCGGTTCACTCGAACTTGACAACAACAACGCATCTGCAGCCGCCGACTTCTTCAACAAAGGTGTGCAGGCAAATCCCGCCTATGGTTATAACTATGTAGGTCTCGGTCAGATCGCCCTCAAAAACGGCAACAAGAGCGAGGCCGAGCGCAACTTCAAGCAGGCTTTCGAGTCAAACAAGAAGGACGCATCGCTCATGGCAGCTATCGCACGCGCTTACTTCAACGTAGATCCCACCACATACGCAAAAGAGATCGACAAGTACATCGCCAATGCGATGAAAGTTTCCAAAAACAAGGAAGCACAGATCTACGTCCTCAAGGGTGACATGGCCAAGGGTTCTGACATCGGTCAGGCTGCCGGTTTCTACGAGCAGGCCATCATCTATGACGAGGAAGGTGGCGACATCAACCCGCAGGCTTACGTGAAGTATGCCAACCTTTACAATAAAGTAAATCCTGAATTCGCTATCGGCAAGCTCGTCGAGCTCAACCAGAAGCTCCCCAACTCAGCCCTCGCACAGAGCGAGCTCGCCGAGAAGTACTATGACGGCAACCAGTTCACCAAGGCTGCTGAGCAGTACGGCAAATATATCAAGAACCCCAACCACTTCCAAGGTGACGAGCAGCGTTACTCAGGTCTCCTCTACTTCGGCAAGAAGTATCAGGAATCACTCGACGTGGCTAATCAGGTGCTTGCAGCTGACCCCGACAACGAATACATGCAGCGCATGGTGATGCTCAACAAGGCAGCCCTCAATGACTACGCCGGCGCAGAGGAAGCAGCCAAGAAGCTCTTCGCTCACACCAATGCCAAGTTCACAGCTACGGACTACACTACATACGGTGACATCCTCGGCGAACTCAAGCGTCCGCAGGAAGCTGTCGAGGCCTACACCAAGGCTTACGAGCTCAACCCTGAAAAGAACAAGCAGATCCTTGCCAACATCTCGTCTATGTACACCGATCTTGAGGACTATCAGAAGGCTGCTGAGTTCATGCAGAAATATGTAGATGCCGGCGATGCATCGCTCAATGACTACTTCCTTCTCTCGAACCGTTACAAGAACCTCGGTGTGTCACTCCCCGAAGGATCACCCGAACGTGCAGAAGCCGCCAACAACGGTATCAAGTATGTGGAACTTGCCATCGAGTCAGCTGCCAACAAGGGTCCCCTCTACCGCAACAAGGCCACTCTCATGATGATCCGCGACGGTGCTGAAATCACTCCCGATCTCGTTGAGACTTATCAGCAGATGCTTGCAGCTTACGATGAGAATCCTGAGAACAAGACCAAGTATGCCGACGCTTACAAGAGCGCATACAACAACCTCGCCAACTATTACCTCAAGGCAGGTGACAAGGAGCAGGCCCGCGCATACTTCGAGAAGTTCCTTGAAGTAGATCCCGAAAACGAGGCTCTCCGCGAATATCTCAAAAAGTTTTAATGACTGCGGCTGACATGCCGTAACATTCATTCAACCCACACCAAACCCGGAACTGACGGATGCGGACACCGCAACGCAGTTCCGGGTTTGCTTTTTATCAGTCGGTCATCACTGGGAAGCGACACAAACGGAAAATGAGATTTGGATATTCGGGCGTTTTTTAGTTATTTTGTATCATCCTTATGGATTCACGTTTCAAAAGAGCTGTCAGCCAAAAACAATGGTCTCGTAATCAGCGTTAGAAGTGTGTGAACATACTTCATTAAAAAGTCAACTTTTATTTATGAGCAACGATAACCTACTCAATATATACGCTGCAAGTTTCCGCAAAAACTGGGAGCTTCCGGCTCTTTCGGAGTTCGGTATGGGCCAGACGATGACTTACGCTGATCTTGCCCGCAGGATTGCCGCACTCCATCTCCTGTTCAAGGAAAGCGGGATCCGTCAGGGCGACAAGATAGCCCTCATGGGTAAGAACTCATTCTCTTGGGTGGTGGTCTATATGGCCACTCTCACCTACGGTGCTGTTGTCGTGCCCGTGCTGAACGATTTCAATATTCAGGATGCCCAGCATATCATCAACCACTCCGACAGCGTGATGCTCTTCATCAACGAGAGTATCTTTGACAGCATGGAGTTTGAAAAGATCCCGAAAGTAAAGTCTGTACTGTCGCTTGACCGGCGCGCTGTGCTTGCCGAACATCCCGTCACTAACCGTGTAGCAGAAAAATTCCTTGCCAAACTCCCGGAAAAAATGCGGCGCACTTATCCTCACGGATTCACTACCGCCGACATCGACTATCCTGAGATCAGCGAAGACAAGCTGGCGGAGATCAACTATACATCCGGAACCACGGGGTTTTCAAAAGGCGTGATGCTTACGCTCGGAAATCTCGGCGGCAACGTGCGTTTCGGTATTCGTTCGCGTCTGCACTATCGCGGTTCACGTGCGCTTTCATTCCTTCCGCTGGCCCATGCCTACGGATGCGCGTTCGATATGCTGACACCCCTCGCTACCGGTACGCATATCACCATCCTCGGTAAACTCCCGACACCCAAACTCCTTCTCAAAGCCTTTGCCGAGGTAAAGCCCAACCTCATCCTCTGTGTGCCGTTGATCCTTGAGAAGATCTACCGCAACAAGCTGCGTCCGATTCTCGACAAACCGGCCATACGCCGTTCGCTCAAGATACCCGGACTCAAGACCATCATCTTCCGTAAGATCCGTTCGCAGCTCATCGAAGCCTTCGGTGGAGAGTTTGAGGAAGTGATTGTCGGCGGTGCGCCGTTGAACCACGAGGTGGAAGAATTTCTCCATCGCATCAAATTCCCCTTCACGGTAGGCTATGGCATGACTGAATGCGGCCCGCTCATCAGTTACACTCCTTGGCGTAAATTCCTCATCGGATCATCAGGCCGGACACTTCCCAATATGGAAAGTAAGATTGCCGACAGCAATGATCCGGAGCATATCCCCGGCGAGATCTGTGTCAGAGGTGAAAACGTGATGCAAGGCTACTTCAAGAATCCCGAAGCGACGGAGGCCGTGCTCGATGCTGAAGGCTGGCTTCACACGGGCGATATGGGCACGATCTCACACGACGGAACAATATTCATCCGTGGACGCTACAAGACCATGATTCTCGGTGCAAGCGGACAGAACATTTATCCCGAAGAGATCGAAGCGAAGCTCAACAATATGCCATACGTTGCGGAGAGTCTCGTCGTAGAGCGCGGAAAGCATCTCATAGCCCTTGTATATCCCGACTATGAGGCAATGGACCGCGACAAGATCACAAACGAGAAACTTCCTGAGATCATGGAGCAGGTTCGCACGGATCTCAACAAACTTGTCGCTCCCTACGAGCGTATCGATCGCATCCAATTGATCGCCAACGAGTTTGAAAAGACCCCTAAACGTTCGATCAAACGCTACTTATATAATGCTTAATTCTTATTTTCATGCATAATTCATAATGGGCCGACACAATCAACTGCCGATGCCTCTGACAATTATGGATGCATCGCCCATCAACCAAATATTATGAATTATGTATTGTGCATTATGAATTGACCAGATATGGATTATGAATTAAAGATAAAAGTCCGCGATTATGAGGTTGACTCACAAGGAATAGTCAACAACGCGAACTATCTGCACTACCTTGAGATAACCCGACATGATTTCTGTGAATATGCCGGGACTTCTTTCCGCGCAATGCAGGAACAGGGTCTCGATCCGGTAGTGAGAAAAATAGAAATCGAATACCTCACGTCACTGACGCTCGGCGAGACAATGACATCACGCCTGAGCATGAAGCGCGAAGGTGCGCGTTTCATCTTCGTTCAGGACATCTATAACGCCGCTACGGGAGCACATGTGGTCCATGCTCTCGTGACGGTGGTCTGTCTGGAGAATGGCCGTCTGTCACGTGGCGACCTCCTTGCCGAAGCGTTCCGCGAATATCTGACATGAATACGGATGAGCTGACATACCGCATCGCTTTCGCATCCCTGCGATCGCTGACTCCCGCTCTTGCAACGTCGATCCTCGACCGTGCCGGATCGGAAGAGAACTTTTTTGAGTTCTCGGAGTCACAACTGTCAGCCATGATGGGCTTTTCCAACCGCCTCTTCAAATCATCCACCCGCTCCGAGGCTCTTGAAGCCGCAAAGACGGAAGTCAGCTTCATAACTGAAAATTCAATCTCCGCCACCTACTTCCGCGACCATGACTATCCGCACCGTCTGCTGGAATGTGACGATGCCCCTCTGATGATCTACGGCCTCGGTGACTGTGACCTTAACCATTCGCACTTCGTCTCGATCGTAGGTACCCGCCATGCCACGGCTTACGGCGTTGATTTTGTCAACCGGCTTGTCGAGGATCTGTCGGCACTCATTCCCGAAAAAGTGATAATTGTCAGCGGGCTTGCCTACGGAATAGACATCGCCGCCCACAGGGCTGCCCTGAATGCCGGACTTCCTACCATCGGTGTGCTCGCCCACGGCCTCAATACCATCTACCCGGCGCAGCACCGCCAGACCGCCGTGGAGATCATACGCAGCGGTGGAATGCTACTGACTGATTATCCATCGTCAGCTCAGGTTCACAAAGGTAATTTCCTTGCACGCAACCGTATCATAGCAGGTCTGTCCGACGCGCTTGTGGTAGCCGAATCCGCGTCCAAGGGTGGCGCGCTCGTCACCGCCCGGCTTGCCGCCGGCTATAACCGCGATGTGTTCGCGCTCCCCGGCCGCACATCCGACCGATATTCGGCGGGATGCAATGCACTGATCGCCGAAAACACGGCGGCACTCATCACCTCTGCCGAGGATCTATGCCGACATCTCGGCTGGCAGATGGCCGATGCAAAGGCCGAGACTCCAAGCCTCTTCCCTACCCTGACTCCCGAAGAGGAAGCTGTGATCGATGTAATGACCGCGCGCGGCGAAGTCACGCTTCCCGAACTCAGCAGCCGCATAGACATGCCTATCCCCCGCCTGATGGCAATGCTGATCGACATGGAATTCCGGTCACTGATCATGAATATCCCCGGTGGCCGCTATCGCCTGCGGTGATCAGGGTTCACGGCTACTGTATCATACTTCCACCATTCAAAAAAACACTTCTGTATAAAGACACACATAAAAAAATACCACTATCATGGAAAAACAAATCATACCACCCTCCGAACTCATTATCAACCCTGACGGGTCAGTGTTTCACCTCCATCTCCGTCCCGAACAGCTCACCGACCGTGTGATCCTTGTCGGTGATCCCGGCCGCGTCAACATGGTGGCATCGTTTTTTGACACCACTGATTTTGAGGTGTCTTCACGTGAATTTCACACCATCGGCGGTACTTTCAATGGCAAACCTATCATGTGTCTCTCACACGGCATCGGCCCTGACAACATAGACATCGTGATCAATGAGCTTGATGCACTTGCTAACGTCGATTTCAAGACCCGTGAGGTCAAGGACGAGAAACGCCGGCTCACACTCGTACGCATAGGCACCTCCGGTGCACTCCAGCCGGAACTGAAATTGGGCACTCCTGTCATTGCCGAGAAGGCTATAGGATTTGACGGCGTGCTCAACTATTATGCCGGACGCGACCTCGTGGCAGATCTTGACTTCGAGCATGATTTCTGCGAGGCCGTCGGATGGAATCCTCTTTGGGCCAAGCCATACGTGGTCAATGCCGATGAGGAACTTGTCAATCAGATCGGCCGTGACGACATGGTGCGCGGCAATACCATTTCAGCCGTCGGTTTCTACGGACCTCAGGGGCGCAAACTCCGTCTGCCGCTCGCTAATCCAGATCTCAACCGCCGCATCGAGGAGTTCCGTCACAATGGTCGTAAGGTGACTAACTATGAGATGGAATCGGCGCCGCTCCAAGGTCTCGGACGCCTCATGGGACATCGTGCGATGACCGTATGCTCCATCATCGCCAACCGCATGAACAACGATGCGAATCCCAATTACAAGACAGCCGTTCAGGATCTCGTGGCCACAGTCCTCGAACGCATTTGACGTCAATCGTGATCTTGTGATCAGGTTAATGCATCCTACTCTCAAACAATAGACACTAAACAAAAAAACATGCTCCGTTCCGCTTCCGATCTTGAGACCTGCGTGCTTGAACTCGGTTTCCTACCATTCTTCCGTAACTCCGTGCGTGGTTTTTCCATTGAGGAAATGGTCGATCCACGTCTCTGGTTTTCAGAGGAAGAAGGTCCTTGGGAGTGGAAAGGACAGGTGATACGCAATCTCAATTGCGCCTACGGTAAATTTTTCAACGGCAAAGCCGGGTACATCAGCCTCGACTGGTTTCCCGACTTTGCCAATCACCGTCGCGCTCTTCATCCGGTCACTTCCACGGTAGCCGATCCGGAGACAGGCATAAGCGAAAAAATGATCCTTGAAACAGTCAGGGCACATGAATCACTGCTGTCCAAGGAACTGAAAGATCTCTGCGGACTGACATCAAAACGCCGACGCCGCTCATTTGACCTCATCGATACCCTTGAACCTATCCCTGTAACCAAAAACCGCCGGCGGGGAGGTCTTGAACCGGCCTTGACCGGACTTCAGATGGCAACGCGTATCGTTATCGCGGATTTTGAATACAACATTTCCCGATCGGGCGAGCCATACGGCTGGGGTATAGCCCGCTACACAACTCCTGAAGCCCTTTATGGCGAAGAACTTCTGTCGAACTGCGAAGGGCGTAGCTCCGATGAGTCGCGACAGCGTATCCTCAGCCATTTATTATCCTTGTTTCCTGACGCGCCGCAATCAAGGCTATTAAAACTAATAGAATAAATTAGCACCTAATATTGTTAATTTAATTAAAATCTAATACCATCACCTTGCGCATAGTAGATTTTGGCTATAATTTTGTGCATCGTTAGATTTAGTCAATCACCCATATTTATAACCCATCACAAAAATCAACTATTTTTTTCTACCATGAGACTTCCTCTCTTTTTCACTCTCCTCCTCTCTGTCGTGATGAATCTATCCGCTTCCGACACGACGAACTATACGCTCGATGTCCAGTTCAAAAACATTCCCGACAGCGTACGCTTTACCCTCGGCTCCGATGATGACGCCTACAAACAGAAAGTCTCCACCTCCGGCAACCGTCTGCATTTCGCGCTTGATATTTCAGAGAATTATCCTGTCCGTTTTTATCTTATCGGTAAAAATCCCGCTGATCCGAAAAACGACCGCTTCCTCATCCATTTTTATGGAATGAAAGGTCTCGATCAGATCATCGTTTCAAACGCTAACGGTTTCTCAACTGACAGCATCGTTTATTCAGGCACTCCATGGGATAAAGCAAAAATGAAATGGGAAAGATACCGCGACCAAAACAATCGCGAAAAGACAAGGATAAGAGAGGAGAGTGACCGGTTGAGTAAAAATTATCTTATTGAAGGATCGGAAAGCAGGGTTAAATTTGATTCTATCGGCAAAATAAGATTTGATTCACTGTCCAATATCATTTTTAAGCTTCAGGATGATTATTTTGCGACGCAGCATGACCACATACTGGCTAATCCCAATAGTCCGGATGCCTTATCAGATCTGAAATGGAGATACAAATACTTCACAGATGATGAAATCGGGACTATCCTGCCGAAGATACCGGAATATATGAAAGGTAGCCCTGAAGAAGCGTATGTCAATAAAATTCACTCCACAAAGAGGATCAAAATGGGCGATAAACTTGACAACTTTGACATTGTCGGTGAAAATGTGGATGGGACTCCAATCCGGCTCTCACAGTTCACTACCCCCTACATCATTGTCGATTTCAATTCACTCGGATGCGGGGCTTGTCGCGGCGCCGCTAAAAAAGAGCTGCCGGGCTTCGTTGAAAAATACGGCGACACGGTCACGGTCGTCAGCTACTCGACCGATGAAAGCCGCAAAGATATGGAACGCACACATGAAATAGACAAAGCAACATGGCCTACCATCTGGGACGGCAGCGGACCTGACGGCGAAACCTGTCTGAAATATGGTGTTACAGGCTACCCGACGTTCTTCATCTTCGGTCCGGACCGCACTCTTATAGATGCTTGGTCAGGTTGGGGACCCAATATTATCACACACAAATTCAACAGTGCTGTCAAGAAATATGAAGATAAGGACACTAAAACAGTTGATCTCCATTAAAGGGATTGACCACAAAAGAGTCCGGACTTCTACACATCCGGTATAATATTTCTAACGTAAACGGAAGCACACCGGTAAACAACTATTTACCGGTGTGCTTCTTGTAAACGCGTGTAAAATAATAGGGATCGGTGTAGCCGCAAGCCTCAGCGACTTCTGCCACCGGTCGAGTACCGTCGGCGAGTAGGGCTGTAGCGCGGTTCATACGCGCTTCGAGAAGAAGGCGCGCGGCTGATACACCCATCAGCGACCGCAGGCGACGGTTTAGCGTGGCGCGGCTCACTGCCGAAGCCTCTGCCATACGGTCGATATTAGCTTCAGGATTAGAAATATTTTCCTCGATATACGCCTGTACCCGCTTCAGGAAGGCTGCATCCTCAGCTGATTCCACCACAGGTACTTCCTCCGGTTCGGACGTAACAGCCGCCACCGGAGCTTCAAGGAGTGCCATATACTTGGCGAGGAGTTCGCGACGCTGACGGTTGACGCGGCGTATATAAACCGCGAGCCATACTCCGGCAGCTACCGCTGAAACTCCGACAAGGATAAACAGTATCATTGCCCACCAAGTCTCATACCACAACGGTGACACATTGACCGTGAGCGTAAGCGTATTGTCGATCCGTCGGCCATAACGGTCAGTCGATTGCAGTTCTACGGTATGACCGCCGGCTGAAAGATTAAAGAGCGTCAGGGTGCGTGCGGAACGTAAGGCCGACCACGGAGAACCATCGACACGATAGCGGTAAAGAATATGGGTATTATCCACGTAGTCTATCGCGGCAAAACGCAAAGTGACATTGCGGCTCCGACTGTCGAGATCGAGACACCCCTCAGGCAGAAAGTTAAGCCGATACGGCCCACCGTTGACCGATACGGCCGTGACAACGAGAGGGGGTATATATTCACGCGAATAAAGCGAGCGTGCCGAGGCGGTCAGCACGCCGCTTGAAGTCGCGAAAGCCCACGAACCATCCGGCAGTCGGGCGGGCGTACCTTCGACAAAAGTAAGATCCTCGCCCCAGAACGGCATACTATAGCCTGTACTGACACCGGTGGCAGGATTGAGGATAGTCACCCTGTCCGGCCCGGTAATGATTAGGGTGGTATCGTTTTCGATAGCCATACCATAGATCTCATCGCGGTCAAGTGACGAGTTTCCCACATTATAATGGCTGAATGCAGGTTTGTGACTGAAAAGCGACTCTTCAGTCACACGGCTTACGCCCGAACTCTCGGTTGCCACATAGATATTCCCTGCTGTATCCTGCGCAAGACTCATGGTAGCATTAGAACTGAGACTCGCCTCATCGGAGGGGACACGGCGAACTATTCTCACCGTCAGGCTGTCGATGGTGACGGCGATAAGCCCGTCGGAAGTTGCCGCCACGAGATTTCCACCGCGTGTCGCAAGGATATTCCTCACTTTGCGCCCCACACCGAGGGGAGTGACAACGGGATTAGTCCCTGCCGCATCTGTGACATACTTCAGACCCTCGCCCCATGTGGCGATCCACAGCCGTCCGGCATTATCTTCGGCAATGTCATAGACCACATCGTCACTTATCTTCTTTCCGTCGCTTCTCACGAATCCACCGGGCTTACCTCCGATGAATATTGGTCCGGCCGAACTTTCATATATACAATACGGTGTAAATCCGAGCGACAAAGAATCGATCCGCACATCATTTTCATATACCGAAAGCTGTGGATAATCCCGCGCTCCTACCCACAGCCTCCCCATGTGGTCAGCCATTACTGACCGCGGTGCTGTCCCGTCGCTTCCCGCCAAGAGCCGGGCCGGGTTATGAGGTTCAAATTCCTTACCGATACCATTTGTCGAACCCGTCCAAAGAATATCTGTATCGCCCTGACGGATCATAGTGCCATGCCATACCCGGCTCAACAACCGCATGAGCGAGTCGGCATCGGAGGCCGGGATGTCACGGAACGACATTGTGGAGAGATCAAATTCATACACACCGTCATCTGTCCGGCAGAGGATGTTCCCCTCCGGTGACTTGGCGATAGTCCGGATAAGATTGGTATTTATTGTGGCACTGTCGCCGGGAGCGATACTGACGCGGTAGAAATCATATCCGTCAAAACAGTGCAGTCCGTTCCATGTAGCGAACCACATCAGCCCATTGTCACCCTGCACTCCACCTCCCACAATCGGGCTGGACAAGCCATCGGTACGGCCATAGTGCACCACGTCAGCCCATGAGGTCATAAGCGAGAAAAACAGTCCGAAAAGAAGGCAGAGCCGACATAGATTCATAGGTATCCGATTTTCGGCTCAAAGATAGTTAATTTTCTGTCATTCTGAGGCAATTTGAGCCGATTTTCAAGGTCATTGAGCCGATTTTTACCTGATATACCCCCCTATATAGCTACTTTTGCCAGAAATTTCTTAACCTTAAACTCCATATTATTTCCTCCAATGAAGACCCTTCAGACAATCCTGTTGGCCGCACTTATCTCGACACCGGTATCACTCCGGGCAGCCGAGCAGTCGGTGGTGGCACACTGGGAATTTACATCCGGTTACGACGAGGCAAAGGACGGCACAACCGCTACCTATACCCCCAACAATGCCGGATGGTCAGCAACTGCCAATGTGGCATGGAAAACCATTCAGCCACAGTTACGACCCAACACTTGTGCGCTTGACATTGACAAGTGCAGTGTGTCGCTCAAGACATCAGATGGAAAATGGCAAATCACATCCAGCGGTTCCACTCCAAGCTATCTACTGCGACTCAACACTGCATCGACAAACAAATTCACGGCCAAAGCCGACTATACCGACGGCTCGAAACACGACCAGTATTTCGAGATCTCGATGCCCACGACCTCACTCGCCAACGTAAACATCAATTTTGCCATAGGCGACGGCTCAAGCTCTTCTACGAAATTCGGTGTGGTCTATTCCACGGACGGTGGCACCACATGGACAGTGCTCCCCGACTACACTGCCGCATCGCACTGGAACACATATAACGAACAAAGCTACAGTCTTAACGCCGACAACAAGGATAGCCTCATCGTACGCATGCTCATCCAGTCCGCCACCAAGACAAGCAACTACAACCTTAAATATGTGAACGTACTTGCCGATGACCGGCAGGCTCCCGCATTGCTCAGCTCAACTCCTGCCGGCGGTGACACATCCGTATCACCCACAGGCCGTGTCTCGCTCGTCTTCAACGAGAGTATAGTTCTCAAAGAGGACGTGACGGCCGCCCTCACGTGCAGTAACGTAACCAAGACCGCTACCCCAACCGTGAGCAACAACAAACTGATCATGGACTTCGGTGACCTCGACCTCTCTACCCTATATACTTTCACCCTACCCGGCTCATCGCTGACAGATCTTGCAGGAAACGTAGCTACAGAGCCGGTGACCTTCACGTTCACTACCGGTGACAAGCGACCCGTCCCTCCGCCTGTACTCGACAGTCATAACCGCCTGTGGTACAACCGTCCCGCAACCTATTGGGAAGAGGCTCTACCACTCGGCAACGGTCGGCTCGGCGCAATGGTAAGCGGCAGTGTCGCATGCGATACGATTCAGCTCAACGAAGACACTTTCTGGGGACAATCACCTAACAGTAATCACAATTCCGCCGCCAAGGGTGTCCTCTCACAGGTCCAGCAGCTCATTTTCGAGAAAAAATATACCGAGGCTCAGAAACTCGCCATACCCGCTTGGCAGTCAAAGGCTTCGCATGGTGCTCAATATCAAGCAGCCGGATGTGTGCTGGTAGGCTTCCCCGGACATCGCTTCAACGATGAAGAACGCGGCGCAACCGAGAATGCAACCGACGCCGAGGGATACGTGCGCGATCTCAATATGAACACCGCCGTGGCCACGACAACTTATGTGGTCGATGGCGTGACCTATACCCGTAGAGTATTTACTTCGATGGCCGATAACGTGACCGTAATGCATATTGAAGCGTCCGAACCGGGCAAACTCAACTTCAATGTTTGCTTCGCTGCCCCCATTAAAGACAATATGGCAAAGGCCGGAGTCAATACTATTGCAGACGAAGGTCTCATCAAGGCTTCGCTCGTTCCCGCCAAGACCCAGACCGAAGGTGTCAACAACAAACTCAACTGCTTCACCTTCATCAAGGTAATCAATAACGGTGGTAAACTGTCATCCTCAAAAAGAAATGTGATCCACTATGGTATTGTCGCCGGGCAGAACAATGTACCTTCCATCGAGGTCAGCGATGCCAATTCAGCCACTATCGTAATTTCCTCGGCGACCAACTTCGTAAACTACGCTGACATAAGCGGCAATGCCGAAGCTAAGGCTCTCGGTTATCTCAACGACTATCTTAACAAGAATATCGACGCAGAAGCAGCTATGACCGCACACTCGGACCGCTACAGCGAGCAGTTTGACCGCGTGAGCATAGATCTCGGCCACAATCCCGCGCAAGAAGTCAAGGATACCGAGCAGCGTATAAAGGAATATTACACCTATGCTGACGATCCCCAGATCATAGCCAACTACTTCCAGTTTGGCCGTTATCTTCTCATCAGTTCATCGCAACCCGGAAGCCAGCCTGCCAATCTTCAGGGACTCTGGAATCCCAACGCACGCCAGTATCCGGCATGGGACTCCAAATATACCACCAACATCAACGTCGAGATGAACTACTGGCCCGCCGAAGTCACTAATCTCGCTGAATGTCACAATCCGTTCATCGAGATGGTAAAAGACGTAGCAGTGACAGGTGCCGTGACAGCAAGCGAGATGTATGGAGCACGCGGTTGGACTCTACACCACAATACCGACATCTGGCGCACTACCGGCGCAGTTGACAACGGTTCTGTAGGCGTATGGCCCACCTGTAATGCATGGTTCGCCTCACACCTTTGGGAAAAATATCTCTTTTCGGGCGACAAGGAGTATCTTGCCTCAATCTACCCTGTGCTGAAAGGTTGTGCCGAATTCTATCAGGATTTCCTCGTCACAGATCCCAATACCGGCTACAAGGTGGCTGCTCCATCCAACTCTCCGGAAAATCATCCCGGCTTATGGTCGTATGAGAACGCTGATGGCAAGAGCATGAACGTTGCCCTCTTCGGCGGAGTAGCGATGGACAACCAGATGATCTATGATGTGCTGAAGAATACTGCCGAAGCTGCCCGCATCCTCAACACCGATCCGCAATTCGCCAACGAACTCGATGAGCTGAAAGCCAAGCTTGTACCATACAAGATAGGAAAATACGGTCAGATACAGGAATGGCAGGAGGATTGGGATCGCGAGTCGTCATCTCACCGTCACCTCTCACATCTTTGGGGAGCATATCCCGGAAATCAGGTATCGCCCTACGTCAACACAACCATATTCCAAGGGGTGCATAAGTCACTCATAGGTCGCGGTGACGCCGCACGCGGATGGTCGATGGGATGGAAAGTATGTGAATGGGCACGTATGCTCGACGGTGACCATGCCCTCGACATCATCAAGAATCAGATGCGTCTCGTGTCTCCCAACATCACTTCATCTGATCCCAACGGCGGAACGTATGCCAACATGTTTGACTCGCACGCACCGTTCCAGATCGACGGCAACTTCGGCTGCACTGCCGGCATAGCCGAGATGCTTCTCCAGTCACACGCTGGATTCGTACACCTGCTTCCCGCGCTTCCGGCCAAGTGGACCGACGGTAATGTCAGCGGTCTGCGTGCCCGCGGCGGTTTTGAAATTAAGGAAATGAGTTGGAAAAACGGCAAACTTGAGCGCGTCGTAATCAAGTCGAACCTTGGCGGCAATCTCCGTCTGCGCTCACTGACACCCCTGAAGAATGCCGACGGTTCCGCGCTTACCGCCGCATCAGGCGAGAACAGCAACGAGCTCAACCGTCCATATATAATGCCTGATCCAATAGTAGCCAATATGAAAAAGATACCCGAAACCCGTCTGCCGGAGACATGGCTATATGACATTCCCACCGAGCCCGGTCAGGAAATCGAACTTACGGCAATCGGCGCATCGGCAATATCCGACGTTACTGCCGACACAGCTACCGCCACACAGGGCTATGATATACTCGGCCGACCGGTTTCATCCGATGCAAAAGGTATCGTCATTACCCGTAACCACAAATATATCAACCGATAAAAAACTTTCAGGTACTTAATTAAGGCATGGATGACTTCACGTGAAGCCGTCCATGCCCTTTTTCATAATGTTTTTCAATAACCGGTGCCCGCAGTGCTCACCTATTAATCCACTGGCCGGAGCTATTCCGGAAATAACGATACAAAATTAAAGTGAGACCCGGAATCCGGATCTCACTTCTTAGTGGCGGGGGCAGGACTCGAACCTGCGGCCTTTGGGTTATGAGCCCAACGAGCTACCACTGCTCCACCCCGCGGTGTCATTTTCGTGGTGCAAAGGTAGATATTTTATAATTACTGACCAAATTTATGAGGATATTTAATAGTTAATTAAAGTTAATAGCTCATTTTTAGCCTTATTTTCAAATTTATCGGAGACCATACGCGCCATAAAATAAAATTTCACCATAGGTGAGAGGGATTATTCAACGTGGATTTCGTAAATTTGCACTTATGCAAAACGGTACATCATTTTTTTCACAGATTCCGCCGGTGACAAAGAATCTGATCATCATCAATCTGATCGTATGGCTGGCGATGTTCATCCTGCCCGGACGACTGGGCGTAGGACTCGAAAATTACGGAGGTCTCCACTATTTTCATGCTGCCGACTTCAATCCCGCGCAGCTGATCACCTACATGTTCATGCACTCGACGCAGAGCTTCGCCCACATATTTTTCAATATGTTCTCCCTGTGGATGTTCGGTATGACGCTCGAACGCACCCTCGGCAGTGCACGTTTTCTTTTCTACTACATCTCATGCGGTGTGGGAGCGGCACTCGTTCAGGAATTCATCTGGATGCTGACATGGGAAGATACATTCGTCCGCCTCTTATCAACCAATTTCCATCTTGACTTCCCTGAAGCCAAGGAATATCTGCAACAGATGACCGCTTCAGCCGAAGGAAAGGAATGGCTGGCGCGAAACATGAACATATTCATCACCATCGGTGCATCAGGCGCAGTATATGGCGTTCTTCTCGCTTTCGGTATGCTCTTTCCCAATGCCCCGCTCTATCTCTTCTTTATCCCCGTACCCATCAAGGCCAAGTGGATGGTGATCGGCATGGGTGCGATCGAACTCCTCATCGGACTAAGCGAATCGGCAGGCAAAGCCGACGGAGTGGCCCACTTCGCCCATCTCGGAGGCATGATATTCGGCTTCCTGATAATCCTCTACTGGAAAAAGAAAGGCACATTCCATGGGATTTACTGATACCGTCAAGCGGATGTGGCGTTCGTTTGACGCCTCATCGACGCTGATGAAGATTATTTGGGTGAACATCGCAGTATTCGTGTTGCTGCGTCTGGCAGCCATAATCTGCGTATTCGCAGGCAATCCCGCCTTCCTGATCACCATAATGTCCTATGTGCAACTGCCCAGTTCACTGCCCTCGCTGCTGACCCATCCTTGGACACTCGTGACCTACATGTTTGCCCAGTATGATGTGCTCCATATCCTGTTCAATCTCCTGTGGCTCTACTGGTTCGGCACACTGTTCATGATGGTGGCCACGAAGCGTCAGCTATTCGCCCTGTATCTGCTCGGCGGCCTCGGCGGTGCGGCCCTGTTCCTGCTGAGTTATGCCCTGCTCCCTGCATTTGCTTACAGGAGCGCGGTGCTTATCGGATCGTCAGCTTCGGTTATAGCCATCGTCACCGCCACGGCTATCCTCATGCCCGATTTCAGGATGCACCTGCTGCTCATCGGGCCGATATCATTGAAATGGATAGCAATCGCCACGATAGTGCTTGTGCTGATAGGTGTCACGGGCAATAATGCCGGTGGCGAGATCGCACACATAGGAGGTATCGCCGTCGGCGCGATCTACGGTCTGCGCATGAAACGCGGCCACGATATCACGCGCCCGCTGAACAATGCTTTCGACCACATTGCCAACCTGTGGAGAGGTCTTGTATGCTCCGTCAGCGGAATGTTTTCCTCATCACGGATACCCAAAACTAAAATCGACCCGCAACGTACAGCCACTTCGACGGACTCCGGCAGGAGACAGGCGGCTGCGACAGAAAGACCCAACTGCTCTAAGGCCGACCGCGAGACCCTTGACAAAATTCTCGATAAGATAAAGAAATCGGGCTATTCGGCCCTCACACCCGAAGAGCGTCAGCGTCTCTTCGACGTAAGCCGTAAGATAAAGTGAATTTTCCCAAACGACATAGACCCGTCAGATCAACCGTGCTCGCCATAGGAGTAGGGCTGAATCTCTTTGTGGCCATGCTGACGGTATTTTCGGCATACGGAGGAATGTTTGATCCTGAAGAGCGTGTCATAGCGGCGATGGCCGCCATGGTGCTTCCTCTGCTTCTGATAGCGGGTGGATTGCTATTTATCATCAATCTATTCTTTGACCGCCGTCTCATACTCATCCTTATTGCAGGATGGGCCATATCCGCACCATCTATCAGAGTGTTCGCACCTCTCAACGGCTGGAAACCGACCCTCACAGCCGAACAGCGCAAACACTCGTTCACATTCATGACCTACAATGTGCTCCATTTCTGGGATTACCGAGGCGAGAATCATACCGGCGTTATGCAGAACGCCACGCTTGACTACATACTCGACACCGATCCGGACATCGTAAGCATTCAGGAATATGACGTGCTCGATACCAAGGGTCCGTGGAAGATCATGCAGGCTCAGATAGATTCACTCTACGCGCGCTATCCACACCGCTACGAATCCCGTTATCTAAGCTACGCCCTTTATTCGAAATATCCTTTCCAGCCGATCGACATCGGTCTCAAGCAGTTCAGTCAGCTTCCTGCCATGGGCTTCCGTCTCGACATCCAAGGCCATGAAGTCCATCTCCTGAACCTTCATCTCAAATCCATCGGTCTGACCGACGAGGACAAGGAACTTTACAAGGAGGCTCTTGCCGTCCCCCAGACCAAGGGCGAACTGAAACGCGAGATAAAGGAGGTGAAATCGCAGCTGCTGTCCAAACTTGCCGAGGCATTCAAAATCCGTGCGCAGCAGGCTCATGCCATACGCCATATCATCGACTCTATCGGCGGACCGTTCATCGTGGCCGGTGACTTCAACGACATCCCCGACTGTTATGCCGTCCGGACAATACGTGGCAAAGACATGCATGACGCATACGCGGACGCCGCTTTCGGCCCCACAATCACCTATCACGCGGACCGCTTCTATTTCCGCATTGACCAAGTGCTCTACCGCGGCCCGTTCAAGGCCATCGATACCGAACGCGGCGACATCGATTCGAGCGACCACAACCCGCTTATCACCACCTTCCTGTTTGACAAAGGTGTCATCCCGGCTCCAAAACGTTACGATATGCCAACGGCAGAGCCGACCGACTCAACGACTAATCATATACCTTAATTATATACCGATCAGCCAATGAACAAATTAGTAACAGCCGCCCTCGGAGCACTGCTCCTGCCGGTGGCACTCAGCACACCCAACGACATGATCGCACAGACACGCCAGAATCCCTTCATGGTCCCATACGAGACTCCGTTCGGGATTCCTCCCTTTGAGCAGATCTCTTACGAGGATTACATGCCTGCCATCGAGAAAGGCATAGCCGACAAGAGAGCCGAGATCGAGGCCATAGCCAACAATCCCGCGACTCCGACATTCGACAACACCATCCTTGCGATGGAAAAGAGCGGTGATCTTCTCCAACGCGTCATGCTCGTGTTCGGAGCTCTCGATGAGACTGACAACAACGAGCAGATGCTCGCCATCTCCGAAAAGGCTTATCCCATGGTGTCAGCCGCTTCTGACGAGATCATGATGAACGACAAGCTGTTCCAGCGCGTGAAATATCTCTATGACCGCCGCGATCAGCTCGGACTCGACGGCCCGCAGAAACGTGCCCTCGAACTCGCCTACAAGGATTTCACCCGCAACGGTGCACTCCTCTCACCCGAAAAGAAAGAGGAACTGAAAGCCCTCAACAATGAACTTTCACTCCTCTTCCTGACATTCAACAAGAATCTCCTCGCATCGACCAACAGTTTCGAGATCGTGGTCGATGATCCCGCACAACTCGCAGGTATTCCCGCCGGCATCGTAGCCACAGCAGCCGAGGAGGCAAACAAGCGTGGCAAGAGCGGCAAATGGGTGTTCACCCTCCATGCACCGAGCCGTCTGCCCGTACTGAAGTATGCCGACAACCGCGACCTGCGCGAAAAGATGTATCAGGGCTACATGAATCTTGCATCCACCGCCCCCTACGACAACCGTCCCGTCATTGAAAAGCTCGTAAAGGCACGCGCCAAGAAGGCTCATCTTCTCGGCTATGACACCTTCGCAGCCTACATGACCGACAATGTAATGGCCAAGACCCCCGATGCCGCCCGCAATCTACTCCTTCAGATCTGGGGTCCGACCAAGGATCGCGTTAAGGAGGAGGTCGCTGAAATGCAGACCTACATCGATCAGTCAGGCGAGAAATTCACCCTCGCTCCATGGGATTACTACTATTATGCGGAAAAGGTGCGCCAGAAGAAATTTGATCTTGACGAGAACGAAGTCAGCGCATACTTCTCTGTCGATAACGTCCGCAAAGGTATCTTTACCCTTGCCGAACGTCTCTATGGCGTCACTTTCACCGAACTGCCCGACGCACCAAAGTACAATCCCGAAGTCAAGGTCTATGAAGTCAAGGACAAGGACAACAATCACGTGGCTGTCTTCATGACCGACTATTTCCCGCGTCCCTCAAAGCGTCAGGGCGCATGGATGAGCGAATTCAGAAGCGCGTATGAAGACGCCGACGGCACATCGGCACGCCCCATTGTCTATAACGTCGGAAACTTTACACGTCCGACTGCCGATACTCCCGCCCTCCTCACACTTGATGAAGTAGCCACCATGTTCCATGAGTTCGGCCACGGTCTCCACGGTATGCTCACCAAGGCCAAGCTCCGCAGTCAGGCCGGCACAAATGTTGACCGCGACTTCGTCGAACTTCCGTCGCAGATCACCGAGCACTGGGCTCTCGAACCCGAACTGCTCAAGGAATATGCCTTCCACTACAAGACCGGTCAGCCCATCCCTGAAAGCCTCGTGAAGAAGGTGCAGGCCGCATCCACCCACAATCAGGGCTTCGAGATGACCGAACGCGTCACCGCCGCTCTTCTTGACCTCGAATGGGGTGAGCTCAATCCTACCGACAGTGACAAAATTGACGTTGATGCTTTCGAAGAGCAGGTGGCCGCCAAACTCGACAAGCCCTCCCAGATCGCTTACCGTTACCGCTCGCCCTATTTCAAACATATATTCGGAAGCGACGGTTATGCCTCAGGTTACTACACCTACATGTGGGCGGAGGTGCTTGACACCGATGGATTCGAGCTTTTCAGCGAAAAGGGAATATTCGACCCCGCAACAGCCAAGTCATTCAAGGAAAACATCCTCGAAATGGGCGGTAGCGAAGATCCCATGACCCTCTTCAAGCGGTTCCGCGGACATGAGCCTAAGGTCGATGCCCTCCTCCGCGCACACGGCCTCACTCCGCGTCCAGAAGGAGCCAAGGGTGGCGACATCAATACCCCCGGCGGAAAATAACCGATGCGCGAAACAAGCGCATACACAATGCTGAATAATTGTTAAAAGAAGCCCTATATGCTTTTTAACATACCGGTAAAGGTAGGCTTTCTCGCAAGAAAAGCCTACCTTTGCACAAGCAATTAAATCGGATACATAACAATTTGCAAGACCCTGAAATTCACAAAATGTATAACGTATTATTCTAAACTATTGCATATGTTAGAAAATCAACCTACGTTAACTAATAAGTGAATCATAGGTTATGATCAGGCCACTCGTGAGAGTAGCCTGATTTTATTTTATAAGACTGGCAGCGTTGATCAAATGCCCTCCGCTTGCAGCATTTCACGGTCCGAACACTACCGGAACCACGCCTGACGCATCAGCTGCTACTGACTTGGATCGATTTTATTGTGTCACCGCTGATTTTTCAGTGGTTAAATTATGCAAACCCGTTTGGAAAAATGCATGGAATTTGGTACTTTTGCATAGGTAAGTTCAATTTATTGTGTGCCAGACATTGAAATTTTAATTTTTTAATATTTTTAACCAATCTTCGTTGCCTATTGACTATATCTACTCTAACCAATCAAACGAACAAAATGGAACAACTGACTAAGCTTGCGGACCGTGAACTGGTCGCCGCTTACGCCAATAACAACAATGAGGCTTTCGACGTGCTTCTGCAACGTCATCAGCAAAAAGTATATTCCTATATCTTACACATTGTGAAAAACAAGGATGTCGCCGACGATATCTTTCAGGAAACCTTCGTAAAGGCCATCATGACAATCAAGCAGGGCCGCTATATGGAGCACGGGAAATTTTCCGGCTGGCTCACACGTATAGCCCACAACCTCATCATCGATTATTTCCGTCAGGAGAAAACCGAGAATGCCATTTCGGCCGATGAAGAAGGATCTGACATCCTCAACCGCCGCGATCTCTGCGAAGGCAATATCGAGGACGCACTCGTCAGCACCCAGATTGACGAGGATCTCCGCCGCATAGTAATGGCTCTTCCCGACGCTCAGCGTGAAGTGCTCGTGATGCGTTTCTACCGCAACATGTCGTTCAAGGAAATTGCCGAAGCCACATCCGTCAGTATCAATACCGCTCTCGGACGTATGCGCTACGCTATAATGAACATGCGCCGCATCGCAGCTGAAAACAATATTGCATTGGCCATCTGACCTAAGGTCAGGCGGCCAACGCTTTTTATGGTGCATCGCGTGCCCTGTCCGTCTCCTGAAGCTGCTGTCAGTTCATTCCGTTCCTACACTTATCCCCCACTCCTCACGTCTCATACACAACATCAATTCAGATCCATTCCATTTCATCAATCCATGTCCGCTATCCGATTACGCTCCTCTATCCTCCTTCTGCTTCTTTCTATAATCCCGCTTACATCATCCGCCGAAGAGACGGAAAAAGTCAACATCGTCCCGCAGATCCACGGCGTGATCCGCCCGCGCTGGGAGATGGACACCAAAGGTGGCGAGAGTCGTTTTCAGCTGCGCGATGCGCGCGTCACCATCAACGGTAAGCTCGCCCCCGAAATCGATTACTTCTTCCAGACAAATTTCTGTGACCGCGGAAAAATCCTCTTTCTCGACGGATGGGGACGCATAGCCTTCACCCCAGCCCTCAAACTTCAGGCCGGCCAATTCCGTCTGCCATTCGGCACGGACTGTTTCCGCGCACCGCTCAACTACATCTTTGCCAACCGTTCATTCATCGGCGGTACGATGAACAATGTCCGCGGTGTCGGTGCGAAACTCAGCTATGAATTTGCGTTGCCCGAAAGCTCCTCGCTCCTTCTCGAAGCCGGAGCATTTAACCCTACAGTAATGAGCGAGCAAAACGTATGGGTCAAGAAACTCGCATACGCCGGTAAGGCCCACTATACCGTAGGAAACGTTCAGCTCTCGGCCGGTGCGGAGACCCTCATACCCGATTCAATCCGCATCAACTCAGTCACCGGTTCTGCGACTTGGACTCACGGAGGATGGACAGTCGAAGGCGAATATATCAACAAACACTACGTCAACCACGCTTACAAGACCGCCCACGGCTACAACTTCTTTATCGACTACGGTTTCCCCGTGAAAGCAGGAGTGTTCAACCGTGCTTCGGTGCAGACGCGCTTCGACGGTATGACTGACTACAGCAACGGCATCCGAAACTCACTCGGCAAACTAACCACTACCAACGACGCACGCAACCGCGTGACCGTCGGCGGAACTCTCACCTATACTTACAAGGCCGTCCACTGCGATCTGCGTCTCGACTATGAGAAATACTTCTACCACCACGACGCTTTAGTAGCCGTCGGTGCTGGAGACAAGATCTGCGCGGAAATGGTCATCCGCTTCTAAGAGGGCGTCCAACATTTGTCATGAAACGCCCTATAAGCAACCGGAAGCCGCATCAAAATAATTAAAATTCCCCCGGTTGTATAGCCTGCGCCCGCACCGGTCGAGTTTCAAGTATTTGTGATAATCAATCAATTATCGCATGTAACTCGGCCGGTGCGGGCGCAGGCTATACAACCGTTTTTATTGACATTGAACCCGTTCCGCCGTAGCAAATAGAGGAAATATACGGGCACAAAAAAAGGGTAAGCTGGCTACATCGCACCGCTACAACCTGATACCGTTGCTTCGATCAAGACCTGGCGGAGTTCTCAGGGAGCTGGTCGTGTAGGACTTACCCGACTGCAAAGGTACGACTTTTTTCCGAATCCGCAAGGATTTGCAGCAGGATATTTTCAACCATATCTTTATTCACTTGCTAATAAGCCGTTTACAGAGCACAATCTTTTCTTAAAAACACTGTTTTGAAAAAATGAATTGCCGTTTACAGTTTTCGGAGCATCTTCCGGAAGCGGCGGATCTGATTCATGGCGAAAAGGAATACGGGGTTCGGGGGCGAAACAATGTCGGTAGCCATAGTCTCGGCCATAGTCATGGGCGGCTCTGTACCGAACTGACCCGGATAGATTATGATAAGGTTATTGGCGGCAAGATATTTCTGAAGATATTCGGGGACAGCATCCATGTCGCTGTCAAACGAAACTGACGATCGGCGTGCGCTGACGACAACCAGCAGATCGTCATCGTTGATATCGGTGGTTCTAAGTACAAAGTCATCATAGCTCGCCACGGGCATGAATGACATGCGTATGCCGAGCTTGCTCTGCCTTATTACTGTACGGATAAGGGGCTCAGTGGCTTCGTCGCACCAGAATTCCACACGGCAACCTATCTGACGGCAAAGATTGCCTACAGCCTGTACCCATCGGCGGAAACCGGTTTCGAACTGAGCTTTTTTAGGGACGGCTACAAGCAGACGTGTGACGGTGGCAAGGGGGATGAAGCAGCGTGAGAGGACTATCATACGATTGGTGCTTCGCAGGAGCTGTTCGATCTTGTCGCCAAGGAATGAATCGATGATGCGCGTGCGGCGGTGGAGACCGAGGACAAGCTCGGTGATGTCACGTTCCTCCATCGTGTTGAGCACACCGGTAATGAAATTGAGATCGAAACGCTCTATGGTGGTGAGCTGAGTCTCGACAGCTGCCGATGCGCGCTCGGCCACGTCAAGCGAGTTTCGGCTGATGGCCTTTGACGAGGCGGAATTGTCGTTGCGCACATGCAGGGCATAGAAGTCACCCGGAACGGATGAGTCAGGGAAGCGCATGGAGAGGGCAAGATCTACGATACCGGGGGCTATGAGAGGATTGGAGATGGCTATAAGCGTGCGCGGGTGAGTCGTGGAGTCATCCTTGGCATTCTCCTCGTCGGCCTGTTCGAGAAGCTGAACCTTGAGACGAGAAGCTGCATGCTCCGTGCCGAACGATGACACTGTACATGTCACGAGTATCATAACGACCGTGCCGTTGAGCACCGTGACGTCGAAGAGGTGCATATCATAGCCGATCATGACCACTGCCAACGCAACGGCGGTGTGGGCATTGGAGAGCTGATACATGATCGAACGGTCAATCGAAGTAAGTCCATAGACCTTCTGCGTGATCCTCGCGGCAAGCCATTTCGACAGCATCGCCACGGCACTCATGACAGCGGCAGTGTAGAGCGTACCCCAACCGTCCATCACCACGTGGAGGTCGATCAACATTCCGACTCCGATAAGAAAGTAAGGGATAAAGATGGCATTGCCGACAAACTCCAAGCGACCCATAAGCGTGGATCGCGCAGGGATGAAGCGGTTTAGCACGAGTCCCGCGAGGAAGGCTCCAAATACTCCCTCGATGCCGATGAACGATGCGAGCGCAGCCGCCCCGAACACCATCACCATGACGTAGATGAACTGCGATATGCCGTCGTTGTAACGCTTGAAAAAATAGCGCGTCAGACGCGGATAGACATAGATCAGCCCCGCGCAGTAGAGCACCAGATAGCAGAGCACGGGTATGAGCGAGGATACAGAACCGTCACGATAGACCCCAAGCACTCCGGCAAGCACTATGAGCGAGCCTAACACGGCCACTATAGTTCCGGCAATGACTATCACCACGGCCGGTGCTTTTGTGACACCGAAACGCGTTACTATCGGATAGGCGATCAGCGTGTGGGCGGCAAACATCGATCCGAGCAGCATGGCCTCGATCAGATGCATGTTGAGAGCGGCCATCGCTGTCAGCGCGCCAAGCAGGAGTGGGATAATGAACGTAAGTAAGCCGAACGAAAGTCCTTTGCGCATATTCTTGCGCAGATGGTACATGTCGATCTCTATACCCGCAAGAAACATCAGGTAGAGGATGCCGACCTGTCCGAAGACTTCAAAACTCATGTCGCGCGCAAGCAGGTTGAACCCATGAGGGCCCACCACCACTCCGGCTATGATAAGACCGATGACATGGGGAATCCTCAGACGGCTCATGACGAGCGGGGTCAACAGGATTATAGCCATCACGGTTAGGAATATCGGGACGGGGGCAGTGATCATCGGCGCCGTGGCCGGTATGGCAAGCGATAGCAACATAGCACTGCAAAATTAACGAAAACCCCGCAAAATCCGAAATCCCACCACTGGAAAATGGAAAATCAAAAGTTTATCAGAGAGATCGGAGCGATCAGAGGAATCAATGAGAAAAGTTTCGAGTACAATCGAAACTTTCATCAAAGAGGATAATTTTTTCGAGTACAGTCGAAAATTTCGCCTTAAATACCAAAAGTTTCGACTGTGGATGAATTTTTCGTATATTTGTGAAAAAGTTTCGAGTATGGATGAATTTTTAGACATAATTGCACCATATAACCTATGGAACGGCAACACTCTGCCGATCGGATTCAACAGACGCAGCTACACCGAACGTCTGATGCGTTACACAGGCAACCGTCTTGTAAAGGTACTTACCGGTCAACGGCGTGTCGGAAAGAGCTATATCATGCGTCAGATAGCCGTAGAACTTATCAGTAACGGTGTCAAGGCGGAAAACACACTTTTCATCAACCGTGAGCTCGCAGTGTTTGATTTCATTCAGAATGCCGACGATCTCAACCGCCTTGTGGATGCCTACAAATATCGTTTCAAACCGAAGGGTACGATCTATGTATTCATCGACGAAGTGCAGGAGATCAACGATTGGGAACGTGCGGTAAATTCAATGTCGCAGGACTACACCGTAAATATCGAGGTATTCATATCCGGTTCAAACTCACGTCTGCTTTCAGGCGAACTGGCCTCACTGCTCTCCGGTCGATACGTCGAACTGTCGGTATTCCCGTTCTCATTCGCTGAATTTACTGAAGTCCACGGCTTACCGTCTGACCGCCAGTCATTCCTGCACTATATGCATGAGGGAGGCCTCCCGGAACTCATCAATCTTCCTGACGAGGAGGTAAAGCAACGCTACATTGCCGGTTTGCGGGATTCAATCATGCTCAAAGATATAGTGAAACGCTATTTCATAAAGGATGTGAGCCTGCTCGAAAACCTATTTGCCTATCTCGTAAATAATGCGTCAAGCATGATTTCGATCAACGGTATAGTCAACTATTTAAAAAGCCGTGGAAGCAAATCAAGCTACGACACTGTGGCATCTTACATGATGTATCTTCAGGAAGCCTATCTCATCCATAAGTCCGAACGTTACAATGTGGCAGGAAAGGAATTGCTTGCAGGAAATTTCAAAGCTTACATTAACGATCAGGCATACCACAATTACCTCTTTCCCACAGCCCGATTTGGAAACGGATATCTGCTTGAAGGCATTGTATATATGGAATTGCTCCGCAAGGGATATAAGGTAAACACGGGCATCATCCGTGACAAGGAGGTGGATTTTATAGCTACTAAAAATGATATGACACTATATGTTCAGGTAGCATACATGCTCACTGACGATGCGACCGCCCAACGTGAGTATGCCTCACTTGAAAGCGTGAACAGTATTGGTGAGAAACTACTCGTGACCCTCGATGACATCACCTACCCTACGCGGAACGGAATCCGCCATGTTCAGGTATGGAGATTGGACGAGGTGATCTGAGAATTTTGATAATTATAAATAAATGCAGCGGGCGTCACTACCGGTAGTGACGCCCGCTGATATTTGGGATAGCTATGTTATATGCTTAGAGTTCGGTGTGAGCTACGTCGATGACTTCGGGAGCTTCCTGACGGGGAACGACAGGCATGTCAAAGGCGTCCTCGATGTCATCCTTACCACCCACGACGATGCGCTCGTAAGAGCGGAGACCTGTACCTGCGGGGATAAGGTGACCGCAGATGACGTTCTCCTTCATGCCCTGAAGGTAATCGACCTTGCCGTTGATAGCTGCTTCGTTGAGTACCTTGGTGGTCTCTTGGAATGATGCAGCCGACATGAACGAAGATGTCTGGAGAGCGGCACGGGTGATACCCTGAAGGATCTGTTCGGAAGTGGCGGGCTGGGCGTCGCGCACGACGATGGGACGGAGGTCACGACGCTTGAGCGATGAGTTCTCGTCGCGGAGCTTGCGGGCAGTGATGATCTGACCGGGCTTGACGTTCTCGCTGTCACCGGCATCGGTAACGACTTTCTTGCCCCAGATACGGTCATTCTCGTCCATGAAGTCACGCTTATCGACAATCTGCTGCTCAAGGAAGCCGGTGTCACCCGGATCAAGGATGTTGACCTTACGCATCATCTGGCGGACGATCACTTCAAAGTGCTTGTCGTTGATCTTCACACCCTGCATACGATAGACGTCCTGAACCTCGTTGACGATGTACTCCTGAACGGCTGTCGGACCCATGATGTTGAGGATGTCGGCGGGAGTGATGGCACCGTCCGAGAGGGGTGTGCCTGCACGCACGTAGTCGTTTTCCTGAACAAGGATCTGCTTCGACAGAGGAACGAGATACTTCTTGGTCTCGCCGAGCTTGGAAGTGACAGAGATCTCGCGGTTGCCACGCTTAACCTTACCGAAGCGCACCTCACCGTCGATTTCGGAAACGATGGCGGGGTTGGACGGGTTGCGGGCCTCGAAGAGCTCGGTGACACGGGGAAGACCACCGGTGATGTCACCGGCAGAACCTGCGGCACGAGGAATCTTGACGAAGATCTCACCGGCCTTGAGGTGTGCGCCGTCATCGACCATAAGGTGTGCGCCCACAGGGAGTGCGTAGGTCTTGACGATGTCACCGTTGGCATCGATGATATTTGCTTCGGGCACTTTGCCACGTTCCTTGGACTCGATGATGATCTTCTCGCGGAGACCGGTCTGCTCGTCGGAATCGACTCGGTAGGTGACGTTTTCCTGAAGGTTGACGTATTCGACCTTACCGCCGACTTCGCTGACGATAACGGCGTTGAAGGGGTCCCATTCGCAGATGACATCGCCTTTCTTGACGGTAGCACCGTTGTCGAAGAAGAGCTTGGCACCATAAGGAATGTTGGCGTTGGTGAGCATCATCTTGGTGGTGGGGTCGATGATACGCATTTCTGCGAGTCGGCCGATCACCACATCGACGTTGCGACCGTTGGCATCGACTTCGTCGGTGCGGACAGTACGGAGTTCCTCGATTTCAAGGATACCGTCGTAGCGTGAAGTGAGCGAGTTGACAGCCGCGATGTTCGAAGCCACACCACCGACGTGGAATGTACGGAGTGTAAGCTGTGTACCCGGCTCGCCGATGGACTGCGCTGCGATCACGCCGACAGCTTCACCCATCTGCACCATGCGGTGAGTGGCAAGGTTACGGCCATAGCACTTGGCGCAGACACCCTTCTTTGACTCACAGGTGAGCACTGAACGGATCTCGACAGATTCGATGGGCGAATCATTGATACGGTCAGCGGCAATATCGTTGATCTCCTCACCGGCAGCCACGATAAGCTCACCGTTGGTGGGATCGACAATGTCATGGACGGACACACGGCCGAGGATACGTTCGCCGAGCGAAGCGACAACCTCGTCGTTGTTCTTGATCTCGGTGCAGACGAGGCCACGGAGAGTACCGCAGTCCTCCTCGTTGATGATGACGTCGTGAGCCACATCGACAAGACGGCGGGTAAGATAACCGGCGTCGGCTGTCTTGAGCGCGGTATCCGCAAGACCCTTACGAGCACCGTGGGTAGAGATGAAGTATTCGAGCACCGACAGACCTTCCTTGAAGTTCGCAAGAATCGGGTTCTCGATGATCTGACCACCCTCGGCACCACTCTTCTGCGGCTTGGCCATAAGACCACGCATACCGGAGAGCTGACGGATCTGGTCCTTAGAACCACGGGCACCGGAGTCAAGCATCATATACACAGGATTGAAGCCCTGCTTGTCGGCAGAAATCTGCTTCATGAGCGTGTCGGCCAGACGGGAGTTGACGTGTGTCCAGATATCGATGATCTGATTGTAACGTTCGTTGTTGGTGATGAAGCCCATCGAGTAGTTGTTGAGGACTTCCTGTACCTGCTCGTAGCCTTCCTTGACGTACTGCTCCTTCTCTGCGGGGATGAGCACGTCGCCGAGGTTGAATGACAGACCACCCTTGAAGGCCATGTAGTAACCGAGGTTCTTGATATCGTCGAGGAACTGTGCCGAACGGGGAATACCGCAGCGTTTGATAACGCGCGAGATGATGGTACGGAGCGATTTCTTCGAGAGGATCTCGTTCACATAGCCGATTTCCTTGGGGACGTACTGGTTGACGAGCACACGACCTACGGAGGTGTTCTCGACAAGGTGCTTGATGGGATTGCCGAACTCGTCGATGTCATCGACAACGATCGAAACGGGAGCGTGGAGTGTCACGCGACCCTCGTTGTAAGCGATCTCGGCTTCTTCAGGTCCGTAGAATTTGAGACCTTCGCCCTTGTCGCCCTTGCGGAGTTTGGTGATATAGTAGAGACCGAGCACCATGTCCTGTGAAGGCACGGTGATAGGTGCGCCGTTGGCGGGGTTGAGGATGTTGTGAGAACCGAGCATGAGGAGCTGGGCTTCCAGCACGGCCTCGTTGCCAAGGGGAAGGTGAACCGCCATCTGGTCACCGTCGAAGTCGGCGTTGAATGCCGTACATGCGAGCGGGTGGAGCTGGATGGCCTTGCCTTCGATCATCTTGGGCTGGAATGCCTGAATACCGAGACGGTGAAGTGTCGGGGCACGGTTGAGGAGCACGGGATGGCCCTTCATCACATATTCGAGGATGTCCCAAACGACAGGTTCCTTGCGGTCAACGATCTTTTTGGCTGACTTGACAGTCTTCACGATGCCACGCTCGATGAGCTTACGGATGACGAAAGGCTTATAAAGCTCGGCTGCCATGTTCTTGGGGATACCGCACTCGTGCATCTTGAGCTCAGGACCAACGACGATAACCGAACGTGCGGAATAATCGACACGCTTACCGAGAAGGTTCTGACGGAAACGTCCCTGCTTACCCTTGAGAGAATCGGAAAGCGACTTGAGAGGACGGTTGGCCTCGGTCTTGACAGCCGATGACTTGCGGGAGTTGTCAAGGAGCGAATCGACAGCCTCCTGAAGCATACGCTTCTCGTTGCGGAGGATGACATCGGGAGCCTTGATCTCGATGAGACGTTTGAGACGGTTGTTACGGATGATGACACGACGGTAGAGGTCGTTGAGGTCGGAAGTGGCGAAACGGCCACCGTCCAGCGGAACGAGAGGACGGAGTTCAGGCGGAATCACGGGGACAGCCTGAAGGATCATCCATTCGGGACGGTTGCGCTCACGCGACGCACGGAATGACTCTACGACCTGGAGACGCTTGAGAGCCTCGGTCTTGCGCTGCTGCGAACCTTCGGCATTGGCCTGATCACGGAGAGCGTAAGAAAGGTCGTCAAGGTTGATGTCCTTGAGGAGATCATAGATGGCCTCAGCACCCATCTTGGCGACAAACTTGTTGGGATCAGTGTCGTCAAGGAGCTGATTCTCGCGGGGGAGACGATCGACGATGTCGAAGTATTCCTCCTCGGTGAGGAGATCGAGACGCTGAACGGGGTTCTCACCTTCGGCAGCAACACCGGGGTTGATGACCACGTAACGCTCGTAGTATATGACGGCATCAAGTTTCTTTGAGGGCAGACCAAGGAGGTAACCGATCTTGTTGGGCAGTGAGCGGAAGTACCAGATGTGGGCCACGGGCACAACGAGCTTGATGTGGCCCATGCGCTCACGACGCACTTTCTTCTCAGTGACTTCAACACCGCAACGGTCGCACACAATGCCTTTGTAGCGGATGCGCTTATACTTTCCGCAATGGCACTCGAAATCCTTTACAGGACCGAAGATGCGTTCGCAGAAAAGGCCGTCGCGCTCAGGCTTGTAGGTGCGGTAGTTGATGGTTTCGGGCTTTAACACCTCACCGCTTGACTTCTCCAGAATCTCCTCAGGCGAAGCGAGGCCGATGGAGATTTTAGAGAAACTGTTTTTTTGTTTATTGTCTTTTCTAAAAGCCATATTTTAGATATTCAAAAGCGATGTTAAGTAATTTTTTCGCCCCGCCGGAAAAAACTCCCGGCGGGACAATGAGGGGAGTGATATTACTGCTCAAGGTTGATGCTCAGGCCGAGACCGCGGAGCTCGTGGAGAAGCACGTTGAGTGACTCCGGAATTCCGGCGGGGGGCATGGCCTCGCCCTTGACGATGGCCTCGTAGGTCTTGCTTCGACCGGTAACGTCGTCGGACTTGACAGTGATGATCTCCTGAAGGATGTGGGCGGCGCCGAATGCTTCGAGCGCCCAAACTTCCATCTCTCCGAAACGCTGTCCACCGAACTGTGCCTTACCGCCGAGGGGCTGCTGAGTGATGAGTGAGTACGGACCGATTGAGCGGGCGTGCATCTTGTCCTCGACCATGTGACCGAGTTTAAGCATGTAGATCACACCCACGGTAGCGGGCTGGTCGAAACGTTCGCCTGTACCACCGTCGTAGAGGTAGGTCTTACCGTAGCGGGGAAGTCCTGCCTTGTCGGTCCACTCGTTGAGGTCCTCAAGGGTAGCACCGTCGAAGATCGGAGTGGCGAACTTCTCGCCGAGCTCACGGCCTGCCCATCCGAGAACTGTCTCGAATATCTGACCGAGGTTCATACGCGAAGGCACACCGAGGGGGTTAAGACAGATATCGACCGGAGTACCGTCGGCGAGGAAGGGCATGTCTTCCTGACGGACGATACGCGACACGATACCCTTGTTACCGTGACGACCTGCCATCTTGTCACCGACGGAGATCTTACGCTTCTTGGCCACATAGACTTTGGCAAGCTTCATGATGCCTGAGGGAAGTTCGTCGCCGATTGAGATGTCGAACTTCTTGCGGCGGAGTTCAGCATCGATCTCCTTGGATTTGCGGAGATAGTTGACGATGGTGGCACGGATCATGTCGTTGATGCGCGCGTCGGAGGTCCACTTCGAGAGGTTGATGGTGTCGAAATCGATCTCGCGGAAAGTGGCTGCCGAGAAATTGGCACCCTTGGGGATGATATCAGTTCCGAGGAAGTCCTTCACGCCCTGTGAGGTCTTGCCCTCGGTAAGGGTCATGAGTTTCGAGATAAGAAGATCCTTGAGATCGTTGAGACGATCCTCGTACTCCTCGTCGAGTTTCGGGAGGACTGCGCTCGCGCTCTTCTTGGTCTTCTTCTTCTCAGCTTTCTGGAAGAGGTATGTACCGATGACAACACCCTTGAGCGAGGGAGAAGCCTTGAGTGAAGCATCCTTCACATCACCGGCCTTGTCACCGAAGATGGCACGGAGAAGTTTCTCCTCAGGAGTGGGATCGCTCTCACCCTTAGGAGTGATCTTACCGATCATGATGTCGCCGGGGACGATGTGGGCACCGACACGCACGATACCGCGCTCGTCGAGATCCTTCGTAGCGTCCTCCGACACGTTGGGGATGTCAGATGTGAGTTCCTCCATACCGCGCTTGGTCTCGCGGACTTCGAGGGTGTATTCATCGACATGGACTGAAGTGAGGATGTCCTCGCGCACGACACGCTCGTTGAGCACGATAGCGTCCTCATAGTTGTAACCCTTCCAAGGCATGAAGGCAACCTTGAGGTTGCGGCCAAGAGCAAGCTCACCCTTCTCGGTAGAGTAACCCTCGGTGAGGATGTCGCCACGCTTCACGCGCTGACCCTTGCTGCAGATGGGTCGGAGGTCGATAGTGGTGCTCTGGTTGGTCTTGCGGAACTTGGGAAGGTGATATTCCTTGACGCTGTCCTCGAACGATACAAATTCCTCGTCCTCGGTGCGGTCATAACGGATACGGATGACGGTTGCATCGACAAATTCGATTGTGCCCTCACGCTCGGCCATGATCTGAGTACGGCTGTCGTGGATGAGCTGGCCTTCGATACCCGTACCGACGATAGGCGACTCGCTGCGGAGCAGAGGAACCGCCTGACGCATCATGTTTGATCCCATGAGCGCACGGTTAGCGTCGTCGTGCTCGAGGAAGGGGATGAGCGATGCAGCGATCGAAGCGATCTGGGTGGGCGAAACGTCCATGAGTTCGACCTGATCGGGAGCGACGATAGGGAAGTCGGCATCCAGACGGGCCTTCACGCGGTCGTTGATAAACTCGCCGTCGTCCTTGACAGGGGCATTACCCTGCGCGATGATCTTGCCCTCCTCGATTTCAGCGGTGAGATAGACCACTTCATCGTTCTTGAGGTTGACAACGCCGTTCTTAACCTCGCGGTAGGGAGTCTCGATGAAGCCGAGATCATTGATCTTGGCATAGACGCAGAGCGAGGAGATAAGACCGATGTTAGGACCTTCAGGGGTCTCGATCGGGCAGAGACGGCCGTAGTGGGTATAGTGTACGTCACGCACCTCGAAACCTGCACGCTCACGCGAAAGACCGCCGGGGCCAAGGGCCGACATACGACGCTTGTGGGTGATCTCAGCCAGAGGGTTGGTCTGGTCCATGAACTGCGAGAGGGCGTTGGTGCCGAAGAATGAGTTGATAACGCTCGATATAGTCTTCGCGTTGATAAGGTCGATCGGAGTGAACACCTCATTGTCACGCACGTTCATGCGCTCACGGATCGTGCGCGACATACGTGCGAGGCCGACGTTGAACTGATTGTAGAGCTGCTCGCCCACAGTGCGGACGCGACGGTTGCTCAGGTGGTCGATATCATCGACGTCGGTCTTTGAGTTGATAAGCTCGATGAGGTATTTGATGATGGCGATGATATCCTCCTTGGTGAGGACCTTCACGTCCATCGAGGTAGTGAGACCGAGTTTCTTGTTGATACGGTAGCGGCCCACTTCGCCGAGGTCATAACGCTTTTCAGAGAAGAAAAGGTTGGTGATGACTTCGCGCGCACTTGCATCGTCCGGCGGCTCGGCGTTGCGCAGCTGTCGGTAGATGTACTGGATAGCCTCCTTCTCAGAGTTGGAGGTATCCTTCTGGAGAGTATTGAATATGATTGAGTAATCCGAGGTGTTGGCATCCTCTTTGTGAAGAAGGACGGTCTGCACACCCGAATCAAGAATTTCCTGAATGTTATCCTCTTCGAGCACTGTCTCGCGGTCAAGGATGACATCGTTACGCTCGATGGACACAACTTCGCCGGTATCCTCGTCAACGAAGTCCTCGACCCAAGTCTTGAGGACACGTGCAGCGAGCTTGCGGCCTACGGCTTTCTTGAGGTTGGTCTTGTTGACCTTGATTTCCTCGGCAAGACCGAAGATCTCGATGATGTCCTTATCGCTTTCGAGACCGATGGCACGGAGAAGTGTGGTTACGGGGAGTTTCTTCTTACGGTCGATGTAGGCATACATCACGTTGTTGATGTCAGTCGCAAACTCGATCCAGCTACCACGGAAGGGGATGATACGTGCACTGTAAAGCTTGGTTCCGTTGGCGTGAGTGCTCTGTCCGAAGAACACACCGGGTGAACGGTGAAGCTGCGACACGACAACGCGCTCGGCACCGTTGATGACAAAAGTACCCTTGTCAGTCATGTAGGGGATCGGGCCGAGATACACGTCCTGAATCACGGTGGCGAAATCCTCGTGGTCAGGGTCGGTACAGTACAATTTAAGCTTCGCCTTCAGGGGAACGCTATAGGTGAGTCCACGCTCAAGACATTCGTCAATCGTGTAGCGCGGAGGATCGATGTAGTAGTCAAGGAACTCAAGAACAAAGTTGTTGCGGGTGTCAGCGATGGGGAAGTTCTCGGCAAACACTTTGAAGAGGCCCTCGTTTTTTCTTTTTTCCGGAGGAGTGTCAAGCTGAAGGAAGTCTTGGAATGACTTCAGCTGCACCTCAAGGAAATCGGGGTAAGGAAGAGGGTTTTTAACCGACGCGAAGTTTACGCGGGGTTTTGCTAAAGTTATGTCTGACATCTAATCTTGTGGATTAAACATTAAAAAAGAAACTCGTAGGTGGGGGGATGAAAGAGGATAGAGAGGGCCGGAGGTCAGGATTGACTCCTCCAGATCCGGCTTTTGTCAGGACTCTGACCGGTGATAATTCCGATTGGCTTTGAAACCGCCCGATTAACATTATTTAACCACAAAATCATCCCATTCAAATATCCGAATTTCAGCGTAAAAAGCCAAAACCGCTTAAATGAAGGGATTACGAGATTAAAAGTGATTAAATTTTTATTTATAAATATAAATATTTATGTTTTTTTATACCGACCCGTCCATTTTAACGCAAATAGGTTAAGAAACTCCCGTGAGGGAGAATCTTAACCCATTGTACCTGATAAAGGGTGATATTATTTGAGCTCAACCTCAGCACCAGCTTCTTCGAGCTGCTTCTTGAGGCCTTCAGCGTCAGCCTTAGCCATGCCTTCCTTAACAACGCTGGGTGCGCCGTCAACCATTTCCTTAGCTTCCTTGAGGCCGAGACCAGTGAGTTCCTTCACGAGCTTAACAACGGCGAGCTTAGAAGCGCCGGCAGCCTTGAGGACTACATCGAAAGAGGTCTTCTCTTCTTCAGCGGGAGCACCAGCAGCGGGGCCAGCAGCAACTGCAACTGCAGCAGCAGCGGGTTCGATGCCGTAAGTTTCCTTGAGGATCTGAGCAAGTTCGTTTACTTCCTTAACGGTAAGGTTAACAAGTTGTTCTGCAAAAGCATTAAGATCTGCCATGATATTATAGTTTTATTTTGTTGTTTTTTTAATTTTGATGATTGTTGAGTGTGAGCAGAGAGGTCGTCTGGGATAACGGCTTACGCTTCCTTCTTCGAAAGTGTTTCGAGGATGCCATGAAGCTTGGTGCCACCTGAAGTAAGGGCGGAAACAACGTTCTTGGCGGGAGACTGGAGAAGAGCGACAACATCGGCGATGAGTTCGTTCTTGCTCTTGATAGCCACGAGGGTGTCGAGCTGATCTTCACCCATGTAGATAGTCTCTTCTACGTAAGCAGCCTTGAGGCGGGGAAGGGTGGCATCCTTGTCAGCCTTCTTGATGTCCTTGAGGAGCTTCGCAGGAGCGTTGCCCACATTTGCAAGCATCAGTGAAGTTGAACCGTGGAGAGCTCCGTAGAGTTCTGAGTAGTCACCTTCGAGTGATTCGAGTGCCTTGTGAAGAAGAGTGTTCTTCACGACCATGAGCTTGATATCGGCCTTGTTGCAGGCACGACGGAGAGCTGTGGTCTTTTCGGCATCGAGACCGGCAGTTTCAGTAAGATAGAAACAGCTGTACTCTTTAAGAGTCTTAGCTATATTCTCAATAGCAATGATTTTATCTTCCTTTTTCATTTTCTACAGTCAGCTTTAGAAGTTATTCATCGATTGACTTGGGGTCAATCTTGATACCGGGACTCATAGTGCTCGAAAGATAAATGCTCTTGATATAGGTACCCTTAGAGGCAGCAGGCTTGAGCTTGATGAGGGTATTGACAAACTCGCGTACGTTGGCAGCAGCGGCGGGAGCCTCGAAAGAGACCTTACCTACTGATGAGTGAACAATACCGTTCTTGTCAACTTTGAAGTCGATTTTACCCTTCTTCACTTCCTCAACGGCCTTGGCGACATCGTTGGTCACAGTACCGCTCTTGGGGTTAGGCATGAGGCCACGGGGACCGAGTACACGGCCGAGGGCACCAATCTTACCCATGATAGCGGGCTGAGTGATGATAACATCGACGTCAGTCCAACCGCCTTTGATTTTTTCGATATATTCGTCCAGACCGACATAGTCTGCACCGGCAGCCTTAGCGGCAGCTTCAGCATCGGGGTTACAGAGCACGAGCACGCGCACCTGCTTACCTGTTCCGTGGGGAAGCGTTACGACGCCACGCACCATCTGGTTTGCCTTACGGGGGTCAACGCCAAGACGAACATCCACATCAAGAGAAGCGTCAAACTTAGTGAAGGTGATGTCCTTCACGAGCTGTACGGCTTCAGCAAGCGAATACACTTTACCAGCTTCAACTTTCTCTTGGGCAATCTTTTGATTTTTCGTAAGTTTACTCATGTCAATTGAAGTTTAAATGTTTTCGGGGAATGTTCCTTTAACGGTGATACCCATGCTTCTGGCTGTACCGGCAACCATACGCATTGCCGATGCTACGGTGAAACAGTTCAAATCGGGCATTTTGTCCTCAGCAATTGCTTTTACCTGATCCCATGTCACTTCACCGACTTTCTTACGGTTAGGCTGAGCCGAGCCGCTCTTGAGCTTGGTAGCTTCGAGGAGCTGGATTGCCACCGGAGGAGTCTTGACTACGAAGTCGAAGCTCTTGTCAGTGTAATAAGTGATGACTACCGGAAGAACCTTACCGGCTTTGTCCTGAGTGCGGGCATTGAATTGCTTGCAAAACTCCATGATGTTGATACCCTTGGAACCAAGAGCAGGACCAACAGGAGGCGAAGGATTAGCGGCTCCGCCTTTGATTTGCAATTTGATCTGTCCAGCAATTTCTTTAGCCATGATAAATCTAAATTTTTGTTAATGATTCGGTTAAAACGATGTCCTCTGTTCTTTCACCATGATGTCTCCCCGACTGCTTTCGTAACCAAGAGCCGGAGAGCCGTCATTATTTATTTTAGGCTCGGAAACTGGAACATCTCCCGTGATTCCGCCGCCGGATAAACGCCGGCAGAATCGCGCGATGATTATTCACGCTCTACTTGAGAATTTTCGAGTTCAAGCGGGGTTTTACGCCCGAAGATCTTGACCATTACCTTCAGCTTCTTCTTCTCACGGTTAACTTCTTCGATAGTTCCTGAGAAACCGCTGAAAGGACCGAAGGTCACCTTCACGGTCTCACCTACCATATAATCGTTTCCGTCATCGGTCGTGTCACTCATTTCATCGGCCGTACCCATCATGCGGAGCACTTCGCTTTCGCGGAGAGCCTCAGGGGCGGCGTTCTTGCCACGTCCACGGAGGAAATCAATCACATTGGTAGTGTTGCGGAGTTCATAAAGAACTTCACCGGTAAGAATGCACTCCACAAAGACATAACCGGAGTAAAGGTTCTTTTCCTTTACAACCTTCTTGCCATTGCGGACGGACATAACCTTTTCAGTCGGAATCAAGACCTGAAAAACGTAATTGCCGAGGCCGGTGTTACGGATGGCTCCATCCAATACTTCTTTGACCTTAGCTTCTTTACCTGATATCGCACGAAGCACATACCAAGCTTTCTTCAATTCTTCTGCCATTGATTTCTTTCGTCTAAAAAGATTACTGACCGAGGCTGTAAATAAAGTGCATTACGGTATTGACCACCTGATCCATCACAAAGATTATCGCTGCTATAATGATGGAAGCTATCAGCACGATAACCGCGCTTTTGATCAGCTGTGTCTTAGTAGGCCAAGTAGTCTTATACCGAAGTTCGGTATAAGACTCCTCAATATCTGTAAGTAGTTTAAGTTTACTCATTTGTCGTGTTTTTAGCACGGGACGAGAGACTCGAACTCCCGACACCCGGTTTTGGAGACCGGTGCTCTACCAACTGAGCTAGTCCCGTAGGTAGAAAACCGACCCTCATGTTTCAGAATCTTATTCCCTCGGCAATGAGGGTCGGTTTCGTGTGGTTTATCCAGAGATCCGTCTCAGACGGATTCGTGAATGGCTTTGGTTAAGATACCTCAGGTATTATTCGAGGATCTCGGTGATCTGACCAGAACCTACTGTGCGGCCACCTTCACGGATAGCGAAGCGGAGACCTGCGTCGCAAGCAACCGGGTTGATGAGCTCAACGTTGATCTCAACGTGGTCACCGGGCATTACCATCTCTACACCTTCGGGGAGAGTGATCTCACCTGTTACGTCAAGCGTACGGATGTAGAACTGGGGACGATAGTGGTTGTGGAAAGGAGTGTGACGGCCACCTTCCTCTTTCTTGAGGATATAGACAGAAGCTTTGAACTTGCTGTGGGGCTTAACAACTCCGGGGTGGCAGATTACCATACCACGCTTGATATCTTTCTTATCGATACCGCGGAGAAGGAGACCTACGTTGTCACCGGCTTCACCCTGATCGAGGAGCTTGCGGAACATTTCGACACCGGTTACAACCGACTTCATGTCTGCGCCAAGACCCATGATCTGAACTTCGTCACCAACCTTTACGATACCAGTTTCGATACGACCGGTAGCAACGGTACCACGACCGGTGATTGAGAAGACGTCCTCAACGGGCATAAGGAAAGGCTTATCGATATCGCGGGGAGGCAGGGGAATCCAGTTGTCAACTGCATCCATGAGTTCCATAACCTTCTCTTCCCACTGGGGTTCGCCGTTAAGAGCACCAAGAGCAGAGCCACGGATGATAGGAGTTTCGTCGCCATCATATTCGTAAGCCGAAAGAAGGTCACGCATTTCCATCTCAACGAGGTCGAACATTTCTTCGTCGTCAACCATGTCACACTTGTTGAGGAACACAACGAGACGAGGAACGTTCACCTGACGGGCGAGAAGGATGTGCTCGCGAGTCTGGGGCATAGGACCATCAGTTGCAGCAACTACGATGATCGCACCGTCCATCTGAGCAGCACCGGTAACCATGTTCTTAACGTAGTCAGCGTGTCCGGGGCAGTCAACGTGTGCATAGTGACGGTTAGCGGTCTCGTATTCTACGTGTGCGGTGTTGATTGTGATACCACGTTCCTTCTCTTCGGGAGCGTTGTCAATCTGGTCGAATGACTTCACTTCAGAAAGACCTTTCTTAGCCAGTACAGTGGTGATGGCAGCGGTCAGAGTAGTCTTACCGTGGTCAACGTGACCAATGGTACCGATGTTAACATGCGGTTTGGTTCTTTCGAATTTCTCTTTAGCCATAACTTTGCTATTATTATTTTTTTTTGATTAATGATTGACTTTTCTAACAAGACGCCACGATAGCGTAAATGCACTATCGGGGCTGTCACTTCGTTGTTCGGTTGAGCCGATGGCGGGATTTGAACCCGCGACCTCTTCCTTACCAAGGAAGTGCTCTACCCCTGAGCTACATTGGCAGTATGTCGTAGAGCGGAAGACGAGGCTCAAACTCGCGACCCTCAGCTTGGAAGGCTGATGCTCTATCAACTGAGCTACTTCCGCATTGTTAGTGTGGGCGAAGATGGATTCGAACCACCGAAGGTAAAAACCAGCAGATTTACAGTCTGCCCCATTTGGCCACTCTGGTATTCGCCCTTTCCAGTGAACCGCCGAGCGGTTTCAGCTGTTGTTAGATTAGTTGAGCCTCTTGTCGGATTCGAACCAACGACCCCGAGATTACAAATCACGTGCTCTGGCCAACTGAGCTAAAG
>NZ_JAIDBW010000047.1:0-5089 GCF_029056165.1 Duncaniella sp.
CTCCCCCGCTCCCCCCGTGCACCCCTACTACTTTCTGTCCTACTATACCTATAACGCGCATGTCTGTTTCATCTACCGTCAGCAAGGCGACTATAACAACAACCGTCAGCAGGGCGACTATAACAACAACCGTCAGGGCGGCTACAACAACAACCGTCAGGGCGGTTACAACAACAATCGTCAGGGCGGCTACAACAACAACCGTCAGGGCGGCTTCAATAATAACCGTCAGCAGGGTGGTTACAACAACAACCGTCAGGGCGGCTTCAAGAAACCCAATAACCGCCAGAACCAGTATGGTATGCCGCAGGGCGGACGCAGCTTCACTCCGCGTCCCCGCCGCATAGAGTACGAGATGCCCATTCCCGATCCCAATGAGCAGATCCGTCTTAATAAGTTTATGGCAAACGCCGGTCTTTGCTCACGTCGTGAGGCTGACGAATACATCCAGCAGGGTCTCATCAAGGTCAACGGTGAGGTCGTGACTGAACTCGGAACAAAGATCTCTCACAACGATGTGGTTGAATACAACGACAAGGTTGTGACTCTCGAAAGCAAGTGCTACATCCTTCTCAACAAACCGAAGGATTGCGTAACGACCAGCGATGACCCCAACGGCCGTCTTACTGTAATGGATCTCGTGAAGGGTGCTTGCGAAGAGCGCATCTATCCCGTAGGCCGTCTTGACCGCAACACTACCGGTGTGCTTCTCCTCACTAATGACGGTGATCTCGCTTCCAAGCTTACCCATCCCAAGTTCGTGAAGAAGAAGATCTATCACGTATGGACCGACAAGGATATCGCTGAGGAGGATATGCAGCGTATCGCCGACGGTATCGAGCTTGAGGATGGACCGATCCATGCTGATGCCATCTCGTATGCTACCGAGACTGACCGCAATCAGGCCGGTATCGAGATCCATTCGGGTCGCAACCGTATCGTGCGCCGTATTTTCGAGAGCCTCGGTTATCACGTCACCAAGCTTGACCGTGTGTATTTCGCAGGTCTCACCAAGAAGAATCTTCCCCGCGGTCGCTGGCGTTACCTTACTCAGGAAGAGGTCAACTTCCTTAAAATGGGTTCATTCGAATAAAATCATAGGATGCTGTGTCCAAATCAATTCGGAATTTATCCCTTCTGACACAGCAGCAAACACATATTATCATATAGCTTGAAAATGAAAAGGACTAAAGTAGTCGATCTGCTCAAGGATGCCTCACTCATCGGTACGGAGGTCGAGGCAAAAGGCTGGGTGCGTACCCGCCGAGGCAACAAGCATGTTCAGTTCGTGCAGCTCAATGACGGATCGTCAATAAAGAATATCCAGATCGTGTTTGATATGGCCAAGTTTACTGAAGAGGAACTGAAGCCAGTCACCACCGGTTCAAGTATCTGCGTCAAGGGTATGCTCGTTGAGTCGCAGGGCAAAGGTCAGACCTGTGAAGTGCAGGCTGACAGCCTTCTTGTCTATGGCACGGCCGACGTGGAGAGCTATCCCCTTCAGAAGAAGGGTCACACTCTTGAGTTCCTGCGTGAGATAGCGCATCTTCGTCCGCGTACCAACACGTTCGGTGCTATCCTACGCGTGCGCAGCACACTTGCGTTCGCTATCCACAAATTCTTCAACGAACGTGGATTCTGTTACCTCAACACTCCGCTGATCACAGCGAGTGACTGTGAGGGTGCAGGTGCGATGTTTCAGGTGACCACTCTTGACCTCAATAATCTGCCTAAGGATGAGGAGGGCAAGACCGACTATTCGCAGGATTTCTTCGGAAAACCTACGGCTCTTACAGTGTCAGGTCAGCTCGAAGGCGAGCTTGGTGCCACTGCTCTCGGTCAGATCTATACATTCGGTCCTACTTTCCGCGCAGAAAACTCCAACACACCCCGTCACCTGTCGGAATTCTGGATGGTAGAGCCTGAGATGGCTTTCTATGACATCACTGACAATATGGATCTCGCCGAGGAGTTCGTGAAATATTGTATCAACTACGCTCTCGAACACTCGCTTGACGATATCACTTTCCTTCAGGAAATGTATGACAAGGATCTTATCGAGCGTCTGAAATTCGTGGTCGATAATGACTTTATCCGTCTCAGCTATGCCGAGGGTGTGAAGATCCTTGAGGTATCAGGCAAGAAGTTTGAGTTCCCCGTTCATTGGGGCACTGACCTCCAGAGTGAACATGAGCGTTACCTCGTAGAGGAACATTTCAAGAAGCCCGTAATCCTTACCGACTATCCTAAGGAGATCAAGGCATTCTACATGAAGCAGAATGAGGATGGCAAGACTGTCCGCGCTATGGATGTGCTCTTCCCCCATATCGGAGAGATCATCGGCGGTTCTGAACGTGAGGAGAATTACGACAAGCTCCTTGCCCGCATCGAGGAACTTAATATCCCGATGAAGGATATGTGGTGGTATCTCGATACCCGTCGTTTCGGTACTGTGCCTCACTCCGGTTTTGGTCTCGGATTCGAACGCCTCGTGCTTTTCGTTACAGGTATGACAAACATCCGTGACGTTATCGCTTTCCCCCGTACACCGGGTAAGGCCGAGTTCTAATAGAAGGCCGTAAAAGGTATAAAATAATAGCGGAAGATGATCCGAAGATCATCTTCCGCTATTATTTTATGCCTACCGTACTTCCGGCGTTACGTCTGCGTTCAGACATTTTCGGTAAGTTCGGTTGATTTAGACGTGTCTGTAGCTGAATTTTCTTTTTCCTTGAGTTCAAGTTCTTTTCGCTGAGCTTTCATCTCTCCTTTGCGTTCGGACGAACGTCCGATGAGCATGAACAGACCACCGAGAAGGATAAGAACACAGAATGAAACTGCCGTTGTCCATGAAGCGAATGCCATAATCCCTGCCAGCATTATGATCAGGTAGGCGATCACCACTCCCATAAGGAGAATGAAACCTAACCAGAATAGACCTTTACCAAATGATTTCATAATACAAAATAGTTAAATATGTGAGTGTATTTTAAATAAAATCTCTTTATAGTAATAAAAGTCCGTACGATGAAAAAGTTCTTCGGAAAGCCGCTTTTTTTATTATGAAATGGTCTAGACTTATTACAGAATGCTAAAGCATTTGCTTAAATAAAAGATTAATTTGTAATAAGTTTGGATCAGTTTATAGAGGAATTTCCTCACTCAATCGAAACGAAGTTTGTTTTCTTGTTACTGATACCGTATTCATAACTATATCATTTTGTAGGTCAAAGATAGTGCATTTGTATAATAGGTGCAAAAATGAATGGTTTTAGCTATCGTATTACTCGAATCTGAAAAAAGTGTATAGCCTATAGCTCGTTTTAAACTCCAAGAGCGCAACGGTTAAAGTACCATAATCGCGAGCGCATACTGTGACTGAGATCGATGTCCTCTGTGATATTCCTTTGCTAATACATAGGCGATAAGACGATTTTGTAGAATCAGTTGTGCTATTATCCGTGATTAGCAAGCCGGCATATCACAGACTCGGATTATCGGGATTGGACGAAATGCAGTTTATGGTATCCAATAATACATCGGTTTCTTTCGGTGTTCAGATACCCATTCTTCAAAGTCTTTCATATTTGATATCCCATCTGCAATGACGGCCTCATAGTATTCTACTCCATGATAATCTTTGTCTGTTGGTGTCTCGAATTTCAACCGAAGAATCATTTCTTTCTGAACGGGGGTCAGCACTTCTGTAATCCTATCGGCCATACGTTCAAAATAGCCATCATACTCTGATCCCTCCTCAATATGGATAACATCAAACTGCCATATTTCTTTTTCGTGCTTATAGAAGATATGCCACGCTACGCAGTGCTCTTCAGTGTGTAGTCCGTTGATACATTTTATCTCTGTCACTTCAGGTATTTTTGCGATCTGAGCTGCTATGGCAAAGCTACTCTCTTCAGTTATTCCTTTTGAATAGACATGGAGATCTATATCCCTATGGTTGGCAAACAATCCCATACGCAGTGAGCCTATGAGATTAACACGGCAGCCGTTCTGTTCCCATACATTGGCTATACCGGATTTCTTTAGAATACTTTTCGCCTTTTTCTGATTGGCAAAAGATAAATCGAATATTTCCTGTTGGTTCATCTTGATGATATCTGACAAATCTAATATAACGCAGTAATACAAGGTATATTTTAATGAGGTAGAAAAATTATATACGACTAAAAACAACAGTAGGCTGACCGCTTCCGTGAGCACATAAAGAAAACATCCGATTTCTGCCCCATTGAAAGTGAGAAATCGGATGAAAATTTAGTTAAACACTTGATTGTTAAGTATTTAAAGTGGAGCTATAGGGAATTGTTCCTTATACTCCAAATATCGCAGTATCAATTAGATACAGAATGTTTAATTTCTTGTGTAACGAGTTGATAACGGTATTTTATCGTTCTTCTCCGACGGTTTCTCAACCGTCTCGGAAACCTCTGCTTCCGCAGTGAAAAATTACTGAATTTCAGTGAACCACACAAGACCGAGGGGTCATTTTAACTATTCGTATGCAAACTGTTAAATGCACTTCGACCTTCCTTCAAAACAATTCTGAATGTGTGCCGAATCTTACCAACTTGATTATGTCAGATTCCTGATCCCACCATATCAGTAATGTGTCGTTTTCCACATGGCATTCCATGTGTCCGCGATAATTACCCGTCAGTGGATGAGGCTTGTTTTCCTCTGGTATAGGCAATTCATTTTGAAGCAAACCAAGAACCAACTCCAATTTCTCGATAACCTTAGGCCGATTTTTATATCGTTTGAGATCCTTCTTAAACTGAGTGGTGATTTTCAGAGTCTTCATAGAGAATCCACAAAGTTGCGGAAGTTTGAGAGATCAAGTGTCTCTAAATTGTCAGTAGTCTCGGCTTCACTCATAGCAGCGAGGGTTGTCTTATTAGGCTTTTCTGAGACAAAGGCGAGCAGCACACTCTCAACAAGATTATTGAGACTGCGATTATGCCTCTTAGCCTCTATCTGGAGACGTTGGAGCAAATTCTCACTTAATCGAAACGAAGTCTGTTTTCTTGTAATTGATGTTGAATTCATAGTTATACCATTTTGTAGT
>NZ_JAIDBW010000048.1:0-25700 GCF_029056165.1 Duncaniella sp.
TAAACAAAAACCCCGTCAACCGAAAGTCGGCTGACGAGGCAAAAAATATGTAATCGTAGCTTAAAAAATCGTTTTATAAGGAGTATCAGCGGCGGTATTATTTACCGGGCTGCTCCTGAATACGGATCTTGTCCTCAAGAACCTCCAGTTGCTGGAGACCTGAAGCTCGCCACTGAGGTTCGCCATTCTTGAAGATAATGATGGTCGGGACGCTTCTGATCTGATATTTTGCAGAGATGTCGGGGTTACGGTCAACATCGACCTTGACAATATTTGCAGCATCGCCGACTTTATTCTTTAATTCATCAAGAATAGGGCTCTGCATCTTGCAAGGGCCACACCAAGTTGCGAAGAAATCTACAAGCGTAGGCTTGTCACTGTTGATTATTTTTTCGAAATCGTTCATAGCTTTTAGGATTTTGTTTGCCTATATAACACCACCCAAGCTATGAATGTTTTCACAATAAAGATTCTTTAACCACCGCGCTGATTTCCTTGAATGCATAGCTGCGTACAGAGCTGTCACGGAGGCGCAGAGTGATGATTCCATCCGGTGCGACTGACTCCACACGAGCCTCGATCAGCTCACCCCGGAGATTGTCGCGGTATGGATAGAATGTATCCGTGCGCCAGAGCGCATCGAAGTACCGCTGCCGGAAAAGACTTTCGCCCTCCGTTGTGGCCACCGAACGGAGAGCTTCGTCAACCTCCTGGAGGATCGCTTCGCAAAACTCAACCGTCAGCGCACCGACATCAAACTTCAGGCCGGAAATCTGAAACATCGACACCGGGTTAGGAGCATCCGACAGGAAGCATAGCTGATTGACGTTGATCCCCACACCGACTATCGAATGGTTGATACCGGACGAGGTGATGCTGTGCTCTATTAGTATGCCGCATATCTTGCCGTCGGCCACATAGATGTCGTTTGGCCACTTGATTTTCACCGCCTCACCGGGCAGATGACGCTTCAACACCTCTACGATAGCCAATGAGACCGCCTCCGACAGGATGAACTGACGCGACGGATGGAGACCTTCGGGCCGCAGGAGCATCGACATGGTGATATTCGCTCCGGGAGCTGACTCCCACGAATTGCCGCGCTGTCCGCGCCCTGCCGTCTGCCTGCGGGCGGCCACGACTGTCCCGTGAGGTGAGGCCGGGGCAATCGAGGCAAGATACGTGTTGGTCGATGCACATTCGTCAAGCTCGATCAGCTTCATAGAGCCGCGATCTCTTCAGCCGTACCGACCGATAGACGACGAGCCCCGTCAGGGAGAACGTCGATCTTCACCCATACGGTGTCGTCAGGAAGAATGTCGGCCACGCGGTCAGGCCATTCGATCAGACAGAGTGCGCCTGAATCGAGATAGTCCTCGATACCTATGTCAAATGCCTGTTCGAGGTTTTCGATACGGTAGAGGTCAAAATGATAGATGAGCTCGGCAGTGGTGTCGGAGCGGTACTCGTTGACAATCGAGAATGTAGGAGATCCAGTCGGATCATCCTCCACACCCAGCGCACGGCTGAGCGCGTTGATAAACGTAGTCTTGCCTGCTCCCATCTCGCCGTCGAAAGCGAAGACGGTGGCATCGTCCATCAGACCGAGAAACTCGTGTGCAGCCTCAGCAAGCGCATCGGCATTAGGGATCATTATCTGTTTCATATATATCTGTAATATCTTTAGTTTTTTAATGTTGACTCTCGTCCTGATACACGGAAAGTGTATCAGATATAATTAAATTTCCGATTTTAGGGCCAGCGCAAGCGTAGGCCCTAAAAACGATTTAATTTTCTTGCCGGTTACTTTGCTGTGAGCGTGATGAGCGGGACGAGCATCTCCTCCGGCGATATGCCGCCGTGCTGAAATGTCCCGTCGTAATACTGGACATAGTAGTTATAGTTGTTCGGATAAGCGAAAAAGTCACGGCCAGTAGCGAAGATATAGGTCGATGACACGTTCGGGGCCGGAAGTCCAAGTTTAGCCGGATTCTTCACCTCATAGACCTGCTTCTGATTGTAGGCCAGATTTTTTCCTATCTTATATCGCAGATTAGTATTGGTATTCTTATCGCCCACCACCTTGATCGGATTATCCACACGGACTGTGCCGTGATCGGTCGTAAGGATGATCTTATAACCCTTGGCCGCTATACGTCGGAAAATCTCTATGGCCGACGAGTGGCGGAACCATGACTCCGAAAGCGAACGGTAAGCAGCATTGGTCGATGCAAGCTCACGGATCATCTTGGATTCAGTACGGGCGTGGGAAAGCATGTCGATGAAATTGAAGACGATCACGTTCAGATCGTTCGACAGCAGGTTCGAGAACTCGCGCAGCAGCTTCTCACCGGCCGCCGAATCGTTGATCTTGGTGTAGGAGAATTTACAGTGGCGGCGGTAACGCTCAAACTGCGTGGCTATCAGTGGCGACTCGTTGAGATTCTTACCCTCCGGCGAATCCTCATCGACCCACAGCTCCGGGAACATTGATGCTATATCCTTAGGCATCAGTCCGGAAAATATGGCATTGCGGGCATACTGCGTGGCCGTCGGGAGAATGGAGCAATAAAGCTCCTCACGGAAATTGAACGTGTCGGCAAACAGAGGCTTGACAGCGGCCCACTGATCAAGACGGAAATTGTCGATCAGTATGAAAAACACCTTCTCACCGGCATCAAGCAACGGAAATACGTGGGTCTTGAATACTTCAGGCGACATCAACGGACGGTCGGTCATCTGCGGATCAGTAATCCAGTCCGCATAATTGTTTTTCACGAACTTCGCAAAAGCCGTACCGGCCTCCTTGCGCTGCATGTCGAGAAGTTCGTCCATCTGCGTCTCGGCGGCTGACAGCTGCATCTCCCAGTGGACAAGCAGACGGTAAAGCTCCATCCAGTCAGCCATTGTCGTGGCCGAACCGATAAGCTGCGATATGCGCGTGAATTCCTGACGGTAGTCACTGCCGGTCTGAGTCGAGACAAGCTCATCCGAATGCAGATTCTTCTTGATTGAAAGAAGTATCTGCTTGGGGTTGACCGGTTTGATCAGATAGTCGGCGATCTTGTTGCCCACGGCCTGATCCATAATATTCTCCTCCTCGCTCTTGGTTATCATGATCACAGGGATGTGGGGAGCTACAAGCTTGATCCGCTGCAGAGTTTCCAGACCCGTGAGACCCGGCATATTCTCATCGAGAATTATAAGATCAAAATTTTGCTCATCCACAAGCGCAAGCGCATCCGCACCGCTGCACGCGGTGACGACATCGTAACCCTTCCCTTGCAGGAACATTATGTGAGGTTTAAGCAGATCTATCTCATCATCTGCCCAGAGTATTGTTGAAGCCATGTAATTTTTAAATTTCCTCGCGCTGCTTTATTTTTTTAACATTATTAGCACCGAAATTTCTCAAATATTTCGGTGCTAAGTTAGTCAATCTTTTTCATATCTTAAAATATTCTCACATCTCAGTCATGCCTCAATCATCCTCATCGCCTTCGCTGCCGAGGGGGTAATCGGGAAGTGAGGGAGTCTGCGGTGTGATCGGGACGACTTTCGGTGCGGGCACAGGCTCTTTCTTGGGTGTCACCTTTGGTTTGGGTGCAGGCACGGACGGTTGTTTTGTCGTCTTTGAGGGTGTTACAGGTACATTCTTCGCCGGAGTGGTGGCGGGAGTAGCCGGGGTTACACCTGTCGGCGTGGAGATACTATCCGCCGAGGTAGCCGGGGTTGCTTTCTCGGTGGAGGTAGCCGGGGTCGCGGACTGTCCGGCAGGAGTTACGACCGGAGCTGGAACATCGGCCTTCCTGAGTGTATCCGGTTTAGCCGGACTCTCATCCCTTGTAGTGTCAACCTCGCGTACAGGCATTCCGGCGGGATCGGACTGGCCTGCACTCTCAATGCTATCCTGCGTAACAGCCTGCACCGGTAAGACATCCTTTGGCCCTGTCGATCCATCTTTTTCCGCCGATGAAGCCGTCCGTCCGGACTCTGCGGATTCATCATCCGTGGCATACATCTCATCCGCCGAGGGATATTCATCCGGCGGCAGGACTGATTCGTGGGTCTCACGCACAGTCTCCTCGCCGATAAAACGAAAATAGTCATCAAACGATCCGCCACCTTGCAGAAGTTTCTCGAAATTGCTCTTGCTGATCTGAACCGGACGCACACCCTCAGGGATGGTCACACCCTCGTCGCGTGCAAGCAGCGAACGGTAATGATTCAGCTCACCCTCATTACGGAAACCCTTGATGACCAACAGACCGAGACGGCCGAAATTCATCACTTCGAGGTCGAAATCACGTACCATATATGTGGTAAAGTTATGACGTGCCACATCAAAGAGAAGTCCGTTGGGCGAAATATCTTCCGTAGAGAACAGCAGGACGAGATAGTGAGGCTCTTCGGGGGCGAGCACGAACTCAATCTCCCCCGGATCACCGTTGGCGGTAGAGTCGTTGGAAAGACGGATGTCCCAGAGCATACCGCGCATATTCGAACCTCCGCTACGCAGTTTGCGTCCCTGCGCAAGCCCTTTGAGATATGACGAGGCCATCGGCGTGACGTCGGTCTCCGGATAGCGTTCGAGAAGATCCTTCAACGTCTTGCCGAATTCCTCCGGTTTGTCATCCGTCACAAATGCAAGTGCATGAAGGAACATGAATTTAGGCATGAGTGGCGACAGCGGATAGTCAGCCACCATTTTCTCGTATGCCTCGTGGACATGCCTGTTGTCATCAGCAAGATACGCCGCGTATGCCTCATCATAGAGAGCCTCCTGACGCGCGAACATCGAGCGGAGATTGTCGATATAGGCCGGATCGGCCATAGCCTTCGCGTAGGCCGACTCAGGAAATTCCGACAGGATCAACTGACGGTAACGCTCGGCCTCGGCAGGGCGGTCGCTGCGCACGTTCATCAGGTATTCATTATAATATATGTCGAGGCGATACACATTGTCGGAGTAACGGCCGAGTAGATTCTGCCACTCGGCATCAGCGGCATCGAAATCCTCAAGCTTATCCTTGAGTATGAGACCTGAATTGTAGAGGCCCTCGCGTATGACATCCTCAGCCGTAACCTTCTCGACATCGCTGAAAGGTATCTGACGCAGGTAATATTCACGCTCGTGCGGATCGGAAGCCTTGGCCGCCTCGGTCTTGGCCTTTTCGGCTGCCTCCGGATCATCGGTATCGTCAGGCGACACCTCCCCTTCGGCGAGATCCTCCTCACCATCACCGGATTCACTGAAATCATCGAAACTGAACGAAGCCTTGTTGCGACGTCGCCAGTCATTTTCAAGCTTGCGCGAACCCCACCGCTTCTGGAAGTCAGTGCGGCCGGCATTGCGTGCAGCCGTATTGTAGAAGTACCACGACTTATCAGTATTCAGTGAGAACGAATTGGGTGTCTGCGCATTGTTCTGCTTCAGGCCCGACCCGGCTGCTTCCTGCTGTGCCAGATACTCCTCGCGCTTGGCGGCATCTGCCTCCTCCTTCTCTTTTTTCTTCAGATCGGATATAATCTTGTCAATCACGGCAAGACGCTCAGCCTCCGGCATGGCGGCGAGGCGCAGGAGCGAGTCATTCAGAACCACATTCTGTGTATAGACGGCAAGCTCGTCGAGCACATCGGACCGACGCTGCAGAAGGGCGAGATCCGGATAATCGTCGGGGAGCAGGGGCACAGCCTCGGCATAACACGGCTGGGCGAGATCATAGCGACGGCGGTCAAAGTAGAGACCTCCCAAAGTAATCTGCGAGAAAGCCTTCTCCACTCCGCCACGCGTAGAATTTTCAGCGGCAAGGACATAATTGGCTATAGCATTGGCCGTGTCGCGGCGCGAGAGATAGAGATTGCCTATGGCATAATAGGTCTGATCAAGATATTCCTTGTTGCGGTCATAGCGGGTCATGCGCCTGAGGGCCTTGACTTCCGGTTCGATGTCCGCGCCCTGAAACACCTCGCTCTGCTTGATGCGGGCATTGAATTTAGTGCGGTAGGAAGCCGATGTCGAACTTCCGGCCTTTTTGTATGCCTGATATGCGGCCGCGTTGTCACCCTCGGCAGCATAGAGCTGACCAAGCAGGAAATTAAGACGGGTTTTCTGCGATCCGCTTGCATAACGCAGTGCCTCCTTCAGCATCGGTATGGCCTTGGGATTGTCGTGGGAACGGATGTAGAAATCAGCGGAAGTGAAGTAATAGAGTTCCTTCAGGGTCGAATTGGTCAGCTCGTCGGGTTTTATACGAGTCAGGATGGTCTCGGCCTCGAAAAGCCAGTCAAGCGCGCAGTAACTGCGTGCCTGCCACAGCTTGGCCTCGGTGACAGTGACCGGAAGCCATGAGAAATGCTTGGCGACATAGTAGAACGTCGAGGCCGCTCCGAGAAAGTCACCGTTGAAGTACTGACTGCGCCCCATAAGCATCCATGCATTATGGAGAAAGGGATTGTATTCCTCCCGTTTGAGCCACTGCTTATACTCCGGATCATTTGACCTGCCCGGCTTTCTCTGCGGACGCTTCTTGATGGAGTGGAGCTGTATGGCTTTCTGAGCCTTCTCTATGGAGCGGGTGAATGACCCGGTAGGCTGCGGAGCTTTGGGATTGGCATAGGCTTCCACCGGGTGCATGAACAGCTGTGATGTATAGTCGTCCTCGTAGGCCCTCTCCAGCTCCTTCAGTGTCTCCTTGAAATGCTCGTTACCGTTGAAATACACATTGTAACGTGTGATGAACGCCTGATAATTGCGCGTGGCGGCAGTGTTCTTTTTGGTCGAGCACGACGAAAGGGCCGCGACGATAACCGCGACGATAACAACCGAAAGAAACCTTATAGGAAAAAGGGTCGGGAAGAGGCTGAAAATCCGTTGTCTCATCTCTCTTTTAACGATAAAATCGGGAGGAATATTGCATATCGGACAGGGGTATAAAAAAATTGTCCGCTGCCCCTTTCGATCAAGGAGCAACAGGACCAAAGCCAAAAGGCGTCAAATAGTTAAAAACTATTCCTTTCCAATAATGTAGAGATTATATCATACTTACACTACACCATTTGTTGTCCGGTGAGACGCCGTCACGGCGGACCACTGACCAATGTTGCCTTTTTTCCTTAGTCCAAAATTATGAATTTAATGCGTAAAAATTTTATCAGTCCAAGGATTGCAACTAAATGGTGCTTCTTTTCAGCCACAAAGGTAAGAAGTTTATTTGGACAGGAAAAACCATATAATTTTTATTAACTATTTTTAACCTATGTAGAGTGAACTTTTTCGGATGTCGGCAAGAGTGCTGCGACCCCTCCATGGTCACCGAAACTCATCGTTTACAAAAAAATGCAGTGACAAAGAGATGATTTCACAATTAATTCGTATTTTTGTCAATCTTATGGCCTCTACCGGCTGTTTATAGAAACACAGCTTACGGTTTCACCCCACAACGGGTGGCCTATTGCTTGGCCATAAACATCTAACCCAACCATTTTACCCGGAAACCACGATGAAGAATATAATCCTTTTTGATCCGGAAGAAGTGCGTAGCCGTCTCCTTCCGCTTACCCTTACCCGTCCGGTGGCACTTCTGCGTCACGGCATAACCACAATCTCCGAGAAGTGGCAGCGCGCCATACCCGGCACATACTCCTACTCTACGCAGGATTATCTGTCGATGAAATATCCCATGGTCGAGGCCGCGGACGGTGACAATCTCTTCATTGCCGGCAATCTTCATCCGGATTCCGCGCTCGTTGAGGCTATACTCGCCCTTGAACCCGGGCAGGAGCTCCTCCATCAAGGCATCCGTCTGGCCAAACGCGGCAACGGTGATCCGAAAGAGAGCGTGGCCTACAGGGACACTCCCTTTGCCATCAATAATATCTGGGACATCTTCATGCTCAACGACGAGGCTGTCCGCCGCGACTTCGCCATCCTCACGGAGGGCCGCAAGTCAAAACCGTTGAGCGATACCTGCCGTCTCATCGGTGACCCCTCCCAACTCTTCATCGAAGAGGGTGCGACAGTCGAGGCCGCTATAATCAACGTCACCAAAGGCCCGGTATATGTCGGTCGTGACGCTGAAATCATGGAAGGCGCATGTCTGCGCGGCCCGATAGCGATGTGCGAGCACTCCGTGGTCAACATGGGTGGAAAGATCTATGGGGCGACCACTCTGGGCCCGTACTGCAAGGTGGGCGGTGAGCTCAACAATGTCGTGATGACCGGCTACTCCAACAAGGCTCATGACGGCTTCCTCGGCAATGCCGTAATCGGCGAATGGTGTAACCTCGGTGCCGGATGCACAGCCTCCAACCTGAAGAACACCTACGGTCCGGTAAAGATCTGGAGCATGGCGGAAGGCCGTTTCGTAAAGACCGATCTGCAATTCTGCGGACTCATAATGGGCGACCACTCAAAGGCCGGCATCAACACAATGTTCAACACCGCAACCGTCGTAGGCGTAGGTGTGAACTTCTATGGTGCAGGCTTCCCGCGCACATATCTCCAATCGTTCACCGAAGGATCTCCTCTCGGCATGAAACCCGTCATCATGGAACGCTTCTTCGACACCGCATCGCGCATGATGGCACGCCGTCACAAGGACCTGACTCCGATCGACAAGGAGATCTATATCAACATTCATGAACAGAGTCTTGAATAAGACTCTGCCGGAGAATCCATCCGACTTCCAATTGACTAACAAGAAACCAACAACATAACGCAATGCCAAACGTATCGGAACGCGGCACCATCATGCCCGCCTCGCCTATCCGCCGTCTCGCCCCGCTCGCTAACGACGCTAAGGCAAGGGGCATCAAGGTCTATCACCTCAACATCGGACAGCCCGACGTCCCCACTCCTCCCGCCGGGCTGGAGGCACTGAAACACATCGACCGCAAGGTCCTTGAATACAGTCCCTCGGCCGGACTCCCTTCACTCCGGGAAAAACTGCGCGAGTATTACCACCGCTTCAACATCGAGGTGGATGTCGATGACATCATCGTCACCACCGGCGGTTCTGAAGCCGTGCTCTTCGCATTCATGGCCTGTCTCGATCCCGGCGACGAAATCATAGTCCCCGAACCGGCCTACGCCAACTACATGGCCTTCGCCATCTCGGCAGGAGCAAAGATCATCACCGTCCCCTCAAACATAGACCAAGGTTTCGCCCTTCCGCCGGTCGAGAAGTTCGAGGAGCTGATCACCCCGCGCACCAAGGGCATCCTCATCTGCAATCCCAACAACCCGACGGGTTATCTCTACACCATGAAGGAGATGCTCCAGATACGCGATCTCGTGAAGAAATATGACCTCTTCCTGTTTTCCGACGAGGTCTATCGTGAGTTCTGCTACACGGGTGCTCCCTACATCTCCGCTTTCCATCTTCCCGGCATCGAGGAGCAGGTGGTGCTGATCGATTCCGTCTCGAAACGTTACAACGAGTGCGGCATACGCATCGGTGCGCTCATCACCAAGCATCCTCAGCTCAAGACTAACGTGATGAAATTCTGTCAGGCACGTCTAAGTCCTCCCCTGCTCGGACAGATCGTGGCCGAGGCATCCATTGACACTCCGGGAGAATACATGCTCGCCACATATAATGAATATGTGGAACGCCGCAAGTTTCTCATCGACGAACTCAACAAGATCCCCGGCTGCTATACGCCGATCCCGATGGGCGCGTTCTACACCGTGGTCAAACTCCCGGTCGATGATGCCGACAAATTCTGCCAGTGGTGTCTGCGAGATTTCAACCTCGACGGCGAAACCATCTTCATGGCCCCTGCCTCCGGTTTCTACACCACTCCCGGCATGGGCAAGGATGAAGTCCGTATGGCCTACGTCCTCAACAAAGAGGATCTCGCGCGCGCAATGAAGATCCTCGCCGCCGCCCTCAAAGCCTACCCCGGCCGAACGATCTGACATATATTAAATTTGTATGAAAAAATGTGGTGAAAAAAATTTTTTTTCACCACATTTTTTCATACATTTGCGTGATTAATTTATTTTTCGACAACCATTCTCCAAATGCGTCTGATTTCGCTGATATTAGCCTCATTTATCATGATCATGTGCATTACGCCTGCATTTGAACATGACAATTGCATGCTGTGTCAATGTCAGGATAATGATTGCTGTGGAGATGATTGTGATTGCGGGTGCAGTTGCTGCTCTCCCTTCATTGCCTGTACAACTTGCACCGGTTTTAACGTTGAACACGCAACCTGTATTAATGTTGAGCCGACGCATCACCTTGTATATATATTACCTCCGATAACGAATCTTCCTTTTATATCGATTACGGTTGACACACCACCTCCACTCTATTTTCATTGTTAGGTGATACTTTATTATGTATCATTGGAATAGATCATGCGATAGATACCGTATGATCTAATGACACATGCTTATTCAACTAACCATTTCTCACTTTTCAATGAAAAAATTACATACATTTTTAGCGATCCTGATATGGTCGCTACAATCGATCTGTGCCCAAAATACCTTCAAGGCAAAAATAATTGACGGAGATTGCGGCGAAAACCTGACAGGAGCTACAGCCTTATTACAAGGTACTGATAAAGGGGCTATCGCCGATGCCGAAGGAATGATTATTATAAACGATATTCCAGATGGCCAATACACAATCATCTTTTCATGTATAGGCTATGAAACAGAACGAAAGAATTATAACTTTCCGCTCGCAAATCCCGATGAAATAATCGTCATTTCTCTCGAAGAAGATGAGAACGAACTTGATGAGGTTGTGATAACTTCCACGCGAGGCACACGCACCATAAATGACATCCCCACCCGTGTTGAATTCATCGGTTCGGAAGAACTGGAGGAAAAGAATCTCATGAAACCGGGAGATATCCGTATGCTACTTAGTGAAAGCACAGGTATTCAGACTCAGCAGACCTCGCCCATATCCGGTAATTCACTTATCAAGATTCAAGGTCTTGACGGCAGATACACACAGATACTTAAAGATGGATTTCCTGTATTCTCCGGCGCAGCGGCCGGATTGGGTCTCCTGCAGACTCCTCCTCTTGATCTACGACAGGTAGAGATCATAAAAGGGTCAGCAAGTACATTGTATGGAGGCGGTGCGATAGCCGGTCTTGTCAATCTCGTGTCAAAAACTCCGGATGAGAAACGCGACCTGCAACTGCAACTCAACGGAACTTCTGCCAAAGGACTTGATGTGAATGCCTTCTATGGTCAGCGATTCAATAAGATAGGTACAACTATCTTCACTTCCTATAACCGTAACTGGGCCTATGACCCCTCCAACGTCGGGTTTACTGCTATTCCGGAGTTTGACCGTTTCACATTCAACCCCACCATTTTCATCTACCCGAACGATAAAACGACAGGAAGCTTCGGTATCGAGACCATGATCGAAGATCGTCTCGGAGGAGACATTGACTATATAAAGCATGGGACATCAGAACTCCATTCGTATTTCGAAAGAAATAAGTCGCAACGCTATAGCTCACGCCTCGCCCTGACCTGTAGGTTCAACGACGAAAGTAGTCTTAACGTAAAAAACAGCGTCACCTTATTCCGGCGCAAAATTGCTATCCCCGACTATCATTTTGATGGAGACCAATGGACTACTTTCAGTGAGATTTCCTATATCCGATCAGGGAAAACAAGCGAATGGATCGGAGGCCTCAACCTCTGGACAGAACATTTTGATGAAAGACGCGTAACAACGCTTCCCGAACGCGACTATTCGCTAAACACGTTCGGAGCTTTCATTCAGAACACGACCACACTAACCGATCATTTCATCCTCGAAACAGGGCTGCGCGGAGATTATGTGCATGACTACGGATTCGTTGTACTGCCTCGGATCTCCGGTCTCATCAAATTCAACCACAAATTCTCAACCCGTATCGGAGGCGGATTCGGATATAAACCCCCATCAATTTTCACAGAGGAAAGCGAGAGACTCCAGTATGAAAATATTCTTCCAATCGATAAGAAATTCAATAAACTTGAACGTAGCTATGGTGCGAACATAGATTTCAATTACCGCACAGCTATTGCCGACGGAAAACTGTTGATGACGTTAAACCAACTATTTTTCTATACATATCTCCGCCATCCGCTTGAACTCAAACGTGAGGATGATGGTCTTTATAGATTTTACAATATAGCCGGGAATATGAATAGCCAAGGTGCTGAAACCAACGTCAAGCTAATGTATGCTGATTTCAGTCTGTTCTTAGGCTATACCTATACTGATGCACGTGTGAAAGAAAATGGATTGAGCCATAGGAAGACACTTGTACCAAAACATCGTTTAAATTCCATGCTCATGTATGAGATCGAGGATAGCTGGCGTATTGGTTATGAACTATATTATATCGGTAGGCAGCATCTAACTGATGGACTCATCGCAAAAGACTATGTCACGATGGGATTTATGATCCAAAAAATATGGGATAAGATTTCGGTTTATGCGAATTTCGAAAACTTCACTGACCGCCGTCAGACACGTTTCGATACAATCTATACCGGAACTCTCACAAATCCGGAATTCCGCGATATCTATGCTCCTCTTGACGGTTTTGTGGCCAATGCAGGAATAGTACTTAAATTCTGAAAAATGAACTACAAAAATTCAACTCGTCCCCGATAGGCAGATCCATACCAAATATTACTTAAAAATACATAAATACTGATTGAAATTTAGGCGTTCACGCCAACAAGTTCAATCAGTATTTTGTATATTTGCAAAGTACAAACAATCGAACACCCGAAATTAAACCTATATACAAAACAATCTCAAAAGTTACTTTCCAATGAGCAAACCTTATGTTTTAGGTATCGACATCGGCGGTACTAACACCGTCTTCGGTATTGTTGACGCGCGTGGCGTAGTCCTTGCAAGTTCATCGATCAAAACTCAGAAACACGCTGACTTCAATGACTATCTCAACGAACTTCACACCGAGGTCAACCGTCTTCTCGAAGCCAACGATGCTGTCGATAAGATCCTCGGTATCGGTATCGGTGCTCCCAACGCCAACTATTACACCGGCATGATCGAGGGCAACGTCAATCTGCCTTGGCCCTCTCCCCTGCCCCTTGCTCAGCTCGTCAGCGAGAAGTTCGGCGTGCCTGTAGCCATCACCAACGACGCTAACGCAGCCGCCATCGGCGAAATGACTTACGGTGCCGCACGCGGTCTGCGTGACTTCATCATGATCACTCTCGGAACAGGTGTCGGTAGCGGCATCGTCATCAACGGACAGCTTGTCTATGGTCACGACGGATTTGCCGGCGAGCTCGGTCACACAATCATGCGCCGCAACAACGGCCGTCTCTGCGGCTGCGGACGCACAGGCTGTCTCGAAGCCTACTGCTCGGCTACCGGTGTGGCACGCACCGCACGTGAATTCCTCGAAATCCGTGATGACGCATCGCTCCTCCGCGAAATCCCCATCGAAGCCATCACATCAAAGGATGTATATGACGCAGCCATGAAGGGCGACAAACTCGCTCAGGAGATCTTCGAATATACCGGAAACATACTCGGCGAAGCATTTGCCGATTTCACCGTGTTCTCATCGCCTGAAGCCATCATCCTCTTCGGCGGTCTCGCAAAATCAGGAGATCTGCTTCTGCGTCCGCTCCGCGAATCTATGGAGAAGCACATGATGCCTGTGTTCAAGGGCAAGGTAAAAATCATCCTTTCCGAACTCAAGGAGGCTGATGCCGCCGTCCTCGGAGCAAGCGCACTCGGCTGGGAAGCGGGCAAAGCCAATGCAGCTCCCAATCCCATAGCTGTTCCCGCAGGCAAGACCAACGAATAAATCGAACCTCATCACTGTCCGGCCTTGATCAGCCGACATGAATAAAAATATATCAGCGGCACGTGTTCTGATCCACACGTGCCGCTGATATATTTTTATCTATAGCTTGGCTCTTACTTTATCTCTACGCTGAAACCGGGTTTGTCGAGGCAATAGCACTTGGTCGGCAGCCCCTCTGGGACGTAGGAAGCGAAATCGCATGCTTTCTGGGGTTCTCCCCAGAAATGCATCGGGAAGAAATTATCCACCTTGACTTTCTCAAGGAATATTTCAGCACCCTTGGCAAAATCAGCACCCATGCGGGCATCAACGGGGAACATGGCTATCTTCACTTCAGATATATCCTCGGCAATACGGTTGACGATTGTCTTGAACTTAGCTTCGGCCCTTTCGATCTCGCGCACGGTCGATTCCTCGCTCCAGTGCCAGTCATTGAGATCTCCGGCATGGAAGATGACCTCACCGTCAGGAAGAGTGACAGCAAAACTTACACCCTCGTCAGTAGAGCCGTAGGCTTTCACCTGTTTTGTTCCGGGAATCTGCTCGATCACGTCACCGGCCGACATCCATGCGACGGATATACCCTTCTTGGGGACAAGGCGGGAGAAGATATCATTGGCGAGCACATAGGTCGGATTGCGATCCTGTGCAAGCTCGAATATAGACGTGTTGAAATGATCCGGATGATGATGCGAGACGAAGAATACTACCTTTTTCGACGGATTGTCCTTCAATACCTTTTCAAGTTTCCTATTTGGGTCTTTGTAATAGTCAAACACCATGACGGCCTCAGGGGTGGTCACCGCGAAGCCACTGTGATCAAGATATGTTACTGTAATCATAGCTCTTTGTTCTTTATGTTAAGTTTCAGATATGTATAGTAGCTGTGTCAGAATGGATAAATTCCGGGTTGATTTTTACACAGCATCCACGTATATCTAACAAAGAGCCTGTGGGGGAGGTTCAATGGCGGTAAATCTTGAGAATACCGTCCTCAAACACGAGGTAGATACCGTTTTCGTAAAGCCACACCTCGCGGATGTAGGCGTTATCCACACCGCGGTCCACCTCACGGGGTGCTCCGAGTGCCAGACGGCACTCCTCACGCGTCATTTCGAGCGCGACACGTCCGTTGATGATCCTTTCCCATGATTCATCACTGATGGAAGGATATTTCAACCGTGGATCTGAGAATGAGAAAAGCGATGCGAACGATCGCGGAGTGTAGCCGCGCGGACCGGGATGCAGGAAGATCCGGGCTGACTTTCCTTTGTCATCCGTAAATGAGACCTTGATCGGATAGACTTCATTGCCGGGGGTGACGGAGTCTATCGTCACCGGGACGAACTGGCGTCCGTTAAGCGAATTGTCCTTATCGTCGCGCCATGTGCGGGTCATGACGTAGTAATTCTGACCGTCCATCAGCTCACGCGCCTCTTCCACGAGACTTTCCTGAATCGTGAACGGAATGGATAGCATCTGCTGCTCCATCACTCTCGCCATCGGGCGGTTGATGCGATAGACGTATGTACGCCCGTTGGAAGGTTCGGTGACAAAACTGATATCGGTCACCGACGTGCCGACGATCGACGGGGCTTCCTTAGCTCCGGTAAAGACTAGCGTCTTTCCGCCAAGCGAATCGTAGGGCGAAGCCGTCGCGCCGAAGATCAGACGGATCTTATCGTCCGTGATCCTGAAACGCTTACCCGGTTTCCAGTCCGCAAGACCCTCGTCCGCGACATGGGCGAGGAAAGTATCTTCGGGGGTGATGATTATGTTCTCGCGCCTCACATCGCGTTCGCTCACACGCGGTGTGTATTCCACACCTGTAAAACAAGCCGTGAGGAATACGGTGAGAATGATCGCGGGAAGCAGCTTTAGCCGGGTAAATGATTTCATCAGTCTGTAGGTTGGATAGGGAGGGCAGAATCGTAGTTTCAAGACAGGTGGTCGTGGCAAAACAGACAAATTCCCTATGATGCCGTGTCAAAATAGATAAATTTTGACACGGCATCATAGGTTTTATACTCTAAATTTTAAACTTATTTAGGTTCTATACCGAGGTTTTCGAACATGAATGAGTACATGTCGGTGTATTCATCAATGACCTTCGCAACGGGCTTGCCCGCGCCATGACCGGCCTTGGAGTCGATACGGATGAGCTTGGGAGCGTCGCCGGTATCGGCAGCCTGAAGCGTGGCGGCATACTTGAACGAGTGAGCGGGCACTACGCGGTCGTCATGATCAGCCGTCGTCACGAGGATAGCGGGATAGGGAGTGCCGTCGTTGCTGATGTTGTGGATGGGTGAGTATTCGAACAGATACTTGGCCATTTCGGGAGAGTCTGCGCTCGTACCGTAGTCCGAAGCCCAGTTCCAGCCGATGGTGAAGAGATGATAACGCATCATGTCCATAACGCCTACGCGGGGAATGGCCACTTTGAAGAGGTCGGGACGGAGATTGACAGTCGCACCGACGAGCAGGCCGCCGTTGCTACCACCCTCGATGGTGATATAGTCCGGTGATGTCCAGTTTTCCTTGATGAGATACTCGGCGGCGGCGATGAAGTCATTGAACACATTGAGCTTGTTCATCTTAGTGCCCGCCTCGTGCCATTCCTCACCATATTCCGAACCACCGCGGAGATTTGCCTGCGCATAGATCACACCGTTTTCCAGCAGGAACATACGGTAAGCCGAGAACGACGGTGTAAGCGAGATGTTGAAACCGCCGTAACCGTAGAGATATACCGGATTCTTACCGTCGCGCTTGAGTCCTTTCTTGTAGGTGAGGAACATGGGGATCTTCGTACCGTCAGCAGAAGGATAGAACACCTGTTCGGTCACATAGTCGTCAAAGTTCACATCCTTGACCTCGGTCTGGAAGAGGAGGCGGCTTTCACCCGTCTTGGTGTCGTAGGCATACTGTGCGGAGGGCGAGGTGAATGAAGTGAAGGTATAATACACGTCGTCGGGATACTTGCGCTCGGTGTAGAGACCGACCGATCCATAGCCGGGAAGCTTCATGTCGCTTTCCTTGTTGCCGTTCATGTCATAGATGGCCACTTGGTTGGCGGCATCTTTCTCGTAGGTAAGGAAAAGCTTGTCGCCCGCGAACTGAGCCGAGGTCAGTACGCCTTCGGCTTCGGGGACGAGTTCCTTCCAATTTTCGATGGAGGGGTTGGCGAGATCTGCCACCATCAGACGTTTTTTGGGTGCGCCGTAGGAGGTGAGGATATATACCTTGTTGTCGATCACGTCAATGACATCCACGCTATAGTCCTGCGTAGGCGACATTGTGACCCAAGCACCGTTCTTGCGTACTTTAAGGGCGTTGCCTACACCCTGACCGCCGACAGTCACGAACACCACGGGCTGAGACTCGGCCACCTGTGCATGATGGAAATGGAAGGGATTGGCAGGATCGCTGAACACTACGGTGTCCTCGCTCTGCGGAGTGCCGATCTTGTGGTAATAGACGAGGTGGTTCTGATTGGCGTTGGAGAACTCCTTGCCCTCTTCGGGAGCAGGATATGCGCTGTAGTAGAAACCGTCTCCATCCCATGCGGCACCGGTGAACTTTGCCCACTCGATATGGTCGGGAAGCAGTTCCTTGGTCTTGGTGTCCATCACATAGATCTCGGTCCAGTCACTGCCACTACGACTGATGGTATAGGCTGTATATTTGCCGTCCTTGGACTGCGATACACCCGTAAGGGCCACAGTGCCGTCATCGCTGAGCGCATTAGGATCAAGGAACACTTCGCGCTCCTCGCTGTCGAGCGAGGGTTTGCGGTAGAGCACCGACTGATTCTTCAGGCCATCGTTCTCGTAGAAGTAGAACATACCGTCGTTGTCGCGGTAGCTGAGCCCGCGCTTGAGGTAGTTTGTGAGGTCAGTCAGACGTGAATTGATCTTTGAGCGGAACGGGATCTGAGAGAGATATGCTTCGGTCACCGCATTCTCTGCCTCGACCCATGCAAGAGTTTCGGCTGCAGTATCGTTTTCAAGCGGACGGTAGATATCGGGGACAGTCATTCCGAAAATCGTATCGACAGTCCCGTCCGACGGAGCGGCGGGATATGATAGCTGTTTCTGCTGCGAGCAGCTGCCAAGAGTGCCAAGAGCCAGTGTGGTCATGAGCGAGTAGGCTAAATTGCGTGATAGTGACATAAATATAATGAAGAAATGTGACTTATTTAAAGAAAGATACAAGTTACACCTACAAAATTAATACTTAATTTCCAAACCCCTCCCCAATCTTTATTATTTTTAAGAAAAATCCTGATCCACACGAGAATCTCATGCCTATCATTAGGAATTTATTCCTATCTTTGCAAAGTTCATCACAAAAACCTACACCATACCCTATAAAAGTGAAGGAATTAGCTAAAAAATAAATCTGGAAATTTAATTCACACTTTATTTCAGCAAATGTCTTGATATTCCGTAATAATAAGTTTTTTAATTAGTCCTTCATCTGTCTGCTTACCGTAAATCAATAACCTAAGAAATATGAATATGAAATTTTTATCGACAGTATCAATCGGCCTGCTGCTCTCCGCTTTCAGCGTTTCAGCGGAAGTTCCGGAAAAGGCGTTGCCTTTTATCCTTGATTCCCATGTCTATATTCAGGGGAGTGTCATGGACACGATACCTGTCTCGCTCATTTATGACACCGGTGCTGACAGGCTTTATATGGATAAAGACTATGTGGATTTATCCTCTTTCGGCAAATTGCCTTTCCGAAAAGGCAACGCGAAGATGGGCAGTGCCGGAAACGACGGAGCAAAGACTATCCCTATCATCATCGACCCTATCCCATTGAAAATGGGCGATGTGATCTATAATGAAAAGATTACTCCGATCATAAACTTGCGTGAGATTCTTGGCCGACATGCCGACGGCATGATCGGAAACAATGCGGTGTTTGACAAGCCTCTGATGGTAAATTATTCAGACGGCTACTTACTTCCTCTTGACAGTCTGACTCCCTCCATGCTTGACGGCTATTCAAAACTACCGGTGAAGTTCAATGACAACAGGGTGGATATTGAATGTGAATTGAAAATAGATTCCCTAAAAAGTATCAAAGGCCCATTCCGCCTCGATTTAGGTTGCGGTAGCACCGTGATCCTTACCAACGCGACACTGAAAGGTCTGGATCTTAGTAATAAACCTCAGGCAAAATGTTATTATTCGAATATGGGTGTCGGGGGTAGCGGATCTGATGTCAATTTCAGGGCTGAGTCTTTCAAATTCCTTGATGAACTTGACAACGTCGTCATATCCGCTTCATACAATACTGAAGGTGCTCTCTCCGACAGGTCACACGTCGGAATTATCGGCAACGAGATTCTGTGTCACTACGATCTGATAATCGATGCTCCACACAATGCACTCTACGCACGCCGCAACAGTAATTCAGACAATTCCTATCAGAAAAGCTCAACGATTCAGATGGGATACTTGGACAGGACTGATATAACGGACGGATGGATTGTCAGCAGTATCTATGACGGAGGCATAGCCCAAAAGGCAGGGTTTGAGATTGATGACTTAATATTGTCCATCAACGGACGGCCTGTCAAGGAGATTTCTTGGGAAGAGCAGCGTAATGGTCTTGGTCTCAAAGGAAAGACCACATATAAAGTCAGAAAAAAGACCGGAGAGACCGTCACATACGTCCTTGACATTGATAAAGAAATCATTTAGTTCTCCCCCTGTCAAACCGTAAAACGGTGGTGCAATCATAGCCACGATCGAGTGGATACGGGAGCACAAATCAATATGTAATTGTAGGGACGCGGCGTGCCGCGTATGCCGGATAAAATACATCAGCCTGAAATTTTGGCTACAACTATTCAATTCGGCATACGCGGCACGCCGCGTCCCTACAAGCTATTGGAATGCCGCACAGCTGTCCAGATTACTGCGTCTCTACAAGCCATTGGGTTACCGAGTCCCTACAAACTAATTTACCCCTATAGGTGTCCGGATATCACACTATCATTAGCAATGAATGTCATACTGTAGAAGTTACCCAGATGTAACAGCTCCTCATTACTTACACAATATACTATACCATTGCAAAAACTCTTGCAGACTTTGGAATGTTGTTTTAAGATACAAGGTCTAAATACATTAGGCAATCTATTAGTCCCTTTCCACTAATGAAATTATTAATCCAAACCCATTATATCTTATGAACAACATTGATTCATTGTTTGATCTTACAGGGAAGGTTGCTGTCGTCACCGGTGGTGGCGATGGCATCGGACGTGCTTCGTGCGAGATACTCGCTGCAGCCGGGGCCTCGGTCGTGGTGAGCGACCTCTCACTCGAAAAGGCACGCATCGTAGCCGACGGGATTACGGCCGCAGGAGGTAAGGCCGCAGCAACCGACTGCAATGTGCTCAACAGCGATAATCTCAGCCGCCTGATCGAATTTACAGTGACCACATTCGGGACTGTAAATATTCTCGTCAACAATGCCGGTATGGGTGGCGGAGGCCGTGAGAACCCGTTCAATATCGACCGCGCATACGTGGAGCGCATCTATGCCATTAACGTGTTCGCTCCTTGGGAGCTCTGCAAACTCGCAGCCCCCCACATGCAAAAATCAGGATATGGAAGTGTGGTCAATATCACATCGATGAGCAGCATCAACAACAGTCCTGCTATGGCGATATACGGTTCTTCCAAAGCCGCACTCAATCATCTTGCATCTAACCTCGCATTCGACTACGGCCCTATGGGCATACGCATCAACAATATCGGTCCGGGAGCAACAAAGACCCATGCGCTGGCATCGGTGCTCACTCCTGAAATCGAAGCCCGGATGCTAAAACACACACCGCTTGCGCGTCTCGGAGAGGTGTCGGACATCGCCGGAGCAGTCCTCTACTTCGCCGCTCCAGTCTCGGCATGGGTCAGCGGCCAGACCCTCATGGTCAACGGTGGAGGAGTCCAGACCCTCGACTGATGCAAACCCATCACCCCGATAGCACAGCTATTTTTAATAATTGACGATATATCAAATTTAACCCTGCTGTGTCAGAATCAAATTTATCTGTTTCGACATACCGCAAACATATTTGGACTATTTTTCAAAAATATCCATATAAAAATCGCAGATCCGCTTTTGGGCAGATCTGCGATAGAATATTGTATGTGTGTGTTCTGTCTGTGAATAGACTTAACAAGTCGGGGAAGAAGATGTGAACGCCGATGGACTGACGGCACTATTGCCGCTTTGCCTTGGAAATTTTAGGCGTCCGGTATCCCCGGAGTGTACATTGACAATCTCGCTATCAGAGTTCGTGATAGTTGTTTGTGTCATTTACACGATACATGAGGGCTGCTGATTCGCAATACCACTCGATGGCTTTCTTTACCATTTTTGTTACTTTCATAATGTGTTCATTTTAAAAGTTAAACATACATGGGAATAGTTAATTCCTGAATCTGAAGACGCCGTGAGAGGAATCGTTTCCACGTCTTCCGAATTTTAATCTCGTTCCGTTTGGCGATGTGACCTGCCTATCACTTCATTTCATCGTGAGAGCGCAGGGTGCAATCACCTGTCATACGGAAACAATCGCGTTCACCAAGTGAGCGGAGAATGTGGTGAACATCTGCCTTGAGAACTTTAAACATGTTGTTCATAATCGCAGAAATTTTAAATTAAACCTAAATATAACAATCTTTCTTTTCTGAATATCTCTACGGAACTCCCATCGGTCAACCCATCTCTATGGGTTTCGGAGAGACTCCGTTATCGACTTGCGTCAATTATTAAACAACTAAACCCGCTGCAAAGTTAGATCTATTCCACGAATTATGCTACAAAAATATGTTGTTTAACATAAAAATGGCCTATATGCTATCTCAAACGGCTGTTTTAACAATGTTAATTTAATATGTTAAATTCATCTTTCCCACAGATCTATCCTCGATTTTACCGTTTGATCTCAGGAAATCCGGGCGTAGTGGTGATGGTAAAAGCGGAGTCAGATGGATTCACGGTCACAAAAAGAGCCTCGACGTCAGGCACTCTTTCAAGCATGAGACGCGCGCTATCCGACGGAAGAGCCATGCAAGCTGTAGCGTATGCATCGGCCAGCATCGCTGTCGGGGCTATGACAGTAGCGGCAAGCAGATCCGTATGAGCCGGACGGCCGTCAAGCGTGCTTATCGTATGCCATATCCGTCCGGAGGAAGTCTGCTTAAAGTTGCGATAGTTGCCCGACGTTGCCACACCGCAATCCGTCACTACCATCACAGCCATGCGTGAATGCACGACAGCCGTATCATTCTCCACCGGAGCATCGACCATGATATGCCAGTCCTCACCACGGGGATTCCTGCCCCTCATGGCTATCTCTCCACCGATCTCGACCATGAAGTCGTTGCAGCCGTTGCGACGGAACATTTCACCGACCAGATCACAGCCATAGCCCTTGGTGATGGCCGAGAAATTAAATTCGGTCATCGGGGTCTTGCGTTGCAGACGGCCCAGTGAGTCAATCTGGCAATCACCGATCCCGACTGAAACCATCACACTGTCTATCATGGCTTGTGTAGGCTCAACCCCGGAATTGCGGTAGCCGAAGCCCCACAGGTTTATGAGCGGAGCCACCGTCGGGTCGAAACGGCCGAAACTCGCACGGTTGACCTCCTGAGAGGCAAGGAAAATGCGACGTACAAGCGAATCGACTTCACACGGTTCGCCACGGTTGATGCGAGAGATAAGCGAACTGTCGTTGAACGGCGAGAGCGAGAGTTCGACCTGCTTCATCACGGCAAGGACCGAATCCGTCAGATCCGTCGCAGAAGCGTAGGAAATATTGTATGTCGTGTTCCAGACACCTCCCTGCAGCCTACGATATTCTCCCCTACCTCCAACGCATGAGACAAGAAGCAGCGACAGCACCAAGAGGAAAAGAGCGGAAGGCAAAAGCAGACGTTTGAAAAATCTCATGTACAAGCTAATTTTTCCTCAAATTTACTGAAAAATTCAGAATTAATAAATATTTTTGCCGTCAGCAAGTGTTGTAGGAGCAGTGGGGGACGCGCCCATACACCGTCAACACCCCCAAAAATCAATCAACAATTCTAATTAATAAAAATTATAACTGATATGGATAAAACTTACCTATTTCTCGCCGACGGATTCGAGGAGATCGAAGCCCTCGCAACAGTGGATCTGCTCCGTCGCGCAGGCATCGACGTTGAGACCGTCTCCATCAACCCCACACTTGCCGTCCTCGGTGCTCACAATATAGAAGTTGCTGCCGATATTCTCCTAAAAGACTGTAAAGAGGGTGCACGCATGTATATCGTCCCCGGAGGTATGCCCGGCGCAAAGAATCTTGCCGACAATGCCAACGTGTGCCGTCTGCTGAGTTCGCAGCACGAGGCTGGAGGAAAGATTGCGGCCATCTGCGCAGCTCCGGCAGTAGTGCTTGCCCCGCTCGGTATTCTCGACGGATATGACGCCACTTGCTATCCCGGTTTCGAGGAAGGAGTGACCGCCGGCGGTGCACATCATAAGAATCAGCGTGTCGTCGTAGATCGCAATGTCATTACTGCCAACGGTCCGTCATCAGCCATTCCTTTCGCCCTCTCTATCATCGAGGCCCTCAAGGATCAGGATGTAGCCGACAAGGTAGCTTCCGGCATACTCCTCTGATCCATTTTCTCATACATATTCTCTCTTTCTCTCTTACATAGTGAATTACAGGCCATCCGGCAAGACGTGGGTTACATGCTTGCCGGATGGCCTTATTTTTGATCAGCCGGCCACAGATACAACCGGGCTGAATACGATTTTCAGAACATGAGCAAAGGGAACGAGAGTGAGCCCACTACTATTTCCCTGACGGCTGGAAAAGGTTTGAGACAGCGATACGGAAATCCGTGAACATGGCTGCGACCGGAGTCAGGATCGGTTTGAACGGAGCGACTGACTGGGGAGTAAACACTCTCAGGCCATTATGGTGACAGCAGATGGCAAGACGGTCGGGCATTTCAAGAGGTTCGCCGTCGATATGTGACGGACCACGCTGCTCACGCTCTATCACAATATTGTCCGTGCGGAAGGTATTGATAAGCATATTATGCTCGATCATCCCTGTCATCATATCGACCCCTACGAGGGCAGTCGAAAGCGTGTTGCCAGCATGTATGATCGTCACGTCAAGCAGTCCGTCGGTGATCGAGGCACTCGGAGCTATATAAGCGTTGTTGCCATACTGCGAAGCGTTGCACACGGCCACAAGAAACGCACGCTCGGTAAGTTTCTTGCCGTTGGCACTGATGGTGTAGTACTCCGGCTCATAATTGGCGTAGGTCTCGAATGTGCTCTGAAGATACGTGAACTTACCACGCGTCTTTTTCCGGGCAAAAGCCGCACTCACGGCGGCATCGAAGCCGACACCAAAAGTGCAGAAGAATTTACGGTCATTTGCCGTAGCGTAGTCTATATCCTCCGGATGATTTTCAAGTATCACTTTCAATCCTTCGCGGATATCGACCGGTATGCCGAGATGACGGGCGAGACCGTTGCCGGATCCGCATGGCAGAATGCCGAGTATCACACCTGTGCCGCAGAGAGCAGCTGCAGTCTCGTTTATCGTACCGTCGCCGCCGGCCGCTATGACCACGTCACAGCCTTTCTCCACGGCCGACAGAGCCAGACGGGTGGCATCGCCGTGGCCTTTTGTATAGACTACTTCGAGCTCCCAGCCCATCGGGCTGAGTGCGTCAGCGACCATGCGGTCAAGTCCGGCTTTATTGCGCGTGCCGGAGATGGGATTGATGATCAGACGTACTTTCATAAAATATGGGCATCAAATTGTCACGCGTCGTGTCGTGGTGCCTATTTTAAGTATGTAGATACCTTTCGTGCTCATGGTGAGCCGGTGAGTACCCGCGGGAAGTGTCTCCTGCGATATCAGCTGTCCGAGTATTGTAAATACTTTCACACTGACCTGATGCTGCGAGGCAATGTATATGGCCCCGTCACGGACCACCACGTCAGTCTGATCCGCATCGGACCGCTGCTCAGTGAATATGCGTCCGGGCACATCGACAGCCTCCCAGCGCGGAGTCGCTCCCGAAGAAAGCAGAGCCGAGATGACAATAAATGTTGCGATGATAAATTGACGCATGGACTGATATTATTCTAAAATTGATTGCAATATTGAGTATCAAAGAGTTACGCAAAAATCTGCTAAAACCTTTGTTTGTCAACGCAAAATTAGCCAAAATATTTCAGTTAGACAAGTGTTTTGGATAGAGGTCTTGGGAATTGAGGTATTTTAACCCAAGTATCTAAATATTAGATATTTACAATCCTTAATCTCATATCTCTTATTCTAAATATCTAATTTCCAATTAGTTAAAAGATTAATAGCCCTATTTTCCTACCTCTCGGAGAGGTCAAAAAAAACCTAAATCTTATAGTAAATATCTAATTTTCAATTTATTATAACATTATTGGGAGTTCTGGATTTACCACTTCTCTATCATCATATTGGAATTAACATACTTTTAACATTTGCTCTCAATCTCAAAATTACCCAATAGGGGTATAGTAAAGATTTAGTTGGTATTCAGCAACCACGCCTCACCCCCCTTTACACCGAAATTGAAATTTAAAAAAATCGTTACTCGGAGATATTAATTAATTATTGATTTCCATTCTTAGTTATTAGATTGACTCCGTAGGTTGGAATTTTATTGCCGATAGGTTAGAATTATAAGTCAAGTAGGTGGGAGGAAATCCCCCATATTTATAGATATTAAAAACGAATAAACTCCTACCTTAAACTGTTGTTATAATACAACTTGCATCCCTTTTTCAGT
>NZ_JAIDBW010000049.1:0-14940 GCF_029056165.1 Duncaniella sp.
GAATACATCTGCCCGTAATGATACACGCGGGGCAAAAACTATTTCATTCGGCATACGCGGCACGCCGCGTCCGTACAAACCAACCCCTAGGGCGGCAACATCATTTCCGCATCCCACGCCCGGGCGGCAACATCATTTCCGCGTCCCCCAACCCCCTAGGGCGGCAACAAATGTTAAATTTTTCACCCGGCAGCAAATTTGAACCAACTTGAACCAAATCCGACAGCCCTTGATTCCCTCCAACCCGCTAAATTTGCACCGTCCTTTAATATCATTTGTGTATATATCCTTTAGCTTAATATTGAGATAATGACATTCGCTGACCGACGGTGATCACTGCGCGCTATGTTTTACAACATGGTTTTCCCATTTGAAGATTTCTACCGTCTTAGTGGGCATTCTTCGAGAAAAGAGCTATATTTGCAATTGGTTTCGCCAATCGGCGGTCCGCATGCCGACCAGCCCGGATAGAGTTTCGGGCCTATGCCGGACGAAACCACGCAAAAGGCATCTTGCCGAAAGTTCTCAATTTCGAAATCGCCAAATCAGTAGAAACAACAGACGGACTCTCGACGAAGAATGCCCGCTTCTCTATATCCGCATATATCAGGTACATAGCCTGATACAATACAGGTATGGACGTGGGGCTGATTTCTTCAAGTCTTGTTTGTTAGGGTGTTTGGCGATACCTGAAATTGAAGGACGTGAAGCAGATCTGCCTCACGTCTTTTGCGTATCTAATACCCATCCCGGCCGAAAGTGAGGGACGGCCGAACATGAAAAAAATCATGCTTTACAGAATCACAGTCAAACAAAACAGAGTGAGCAACGGAATCCGTCTCGACAAAGGCATGTCCGTGGATGTCGTGACCAACTCACTCACCAACCCGGTAACCACAAACGGTGGCCAGCCCGTCATCGACGCATTCATGCGCATCTACGGTGTCGATATCAAAAAGGCCGGTGCCCTCAACATGGTATATCTCGATTGCCAACGAATAAATTAAAAACTAATCATACTTATTTGTCAATTACAATTAATCATACCGTTACTAATTCCAAAAGATTGCAAATAACGATCTTAGACAGCAATGAAGCAATATTATCACATACTTCTACTTATAATTTCAACACTTCTTTTAGCGACAAGCTGCATATCCTCCATCGAGGGCTCATGGGTAAAATCCAACGGGGATGGGACACGTATGTGGCTTTCCAATACTGATCCTACTCTAACGTATCAGTGGAAAGGAGAAGTATTTGACTCCGTGGCACATGGCAACGGAGTGCTACTTATTATCGACAACGGTACAGTAATTGAGGAGAAGGCTGCTAAAGCCTATTATGGGGCATTGGTTGAAACCGATATCGTCAATATCTCCGACAGAGAAAATTATGTCGGAGAACTGAATGAAGACAGATTCCATGGTTATGGTGTCTATAATAAAAATGGAGAGATCTATATAGGTAACTTTCAGCATGGAAAGCCTCATGGATATGTAGCATGGTATAAAAACGGAAAACCTTACTATCTCGGCATGTGGGCTGATGGAAAATTTCATGGAGAAGGTACTCTGTATAAAGAAGATGGCTCTATAAAAAGTGGAGAATGGAGTAATGGTAACTTAACTCAAACTCTTGTTGATGTCCAACTGGACAACGGACATTACAACGGCTACATCAAGAACAACCAACCGGATGGTATCGGGAAGATGGAATATGCCGATGGTTCGGTATATTCTGGAAAGTGGAAAGACGGATCATACAACGGATCAGGAGTATATATTAATGGCACAGATACAATTGTTGGAGATTGGGAAAATGGAAAAATCTGCGGAACTATAATCTATCGTACCGACAAATTCTTTTATGAAGGTTCAATGTTTGAAAACTTTCCAACTGGAATAGGAAATCTGACTGTTGAAGGAAACTCGTTTTATACAGGAAACTGGGTAGATGGTAAACGAGCTGGTATTGGTGACTTATATTTTGCAAATGGAGACAGCTATTCCGGGGAATGGGACAATGATCAATTCTCGGGCAATGGCAAATATATTTATGAGACACAAAAAGCTTCTTATGAAGGAGAGTGGCTCGATGGTCTGCAGAATGGTCAAGGATATTATCGGAGTCCGGAGTTTGCGTATCAAGGCGAATGGGAAAAAGGATGGATGGACGGAGATGGTACTCTCGTCTTCAAAAATGGAGATAAATACGAGGGGACTGTCCATGAGAATCTAATTGATGGAATAGGAACCTACACCTTTAAAGATGGGAATTTTTATGAGGGTGAGTTCGTTGAAGGACAGATGTCCGGACTAGGTATATTCCATTTTAAGGATGGTACTACTTTCGAAGGAGAGTTCTTAAATGGTAAAATTTATGGTGATGGCACTCTAAATCTTGTCGAGAATGGGGAAGTAGTGAGTATAACTGGTTTTTGGACACCTAATAGCAAATTTCCAACTTCGGCAAGTATTTTATTCCCCTCCGGAGACCTTTACGAGGGTCCAATTGTTAATGGGTTTCCAACAGATGAGGGAACATGGACTTCAGCAGAGGAAAGGACGAAAAATATTGATAAAGTTGAAAATACATCGATTCATAAGGCGAATGAACTCTATAAGCGTAACCGAGAGACAATCAATTGGTACATTACGGGTGCAAGTGCAATCGTGACCACCATAGAAGTTGCTTCAGCAAGTACTGTTGTGTTAGCCCCGGTAGCTGCTGTTTTACAAGTTGTCAATACGGCAATTAACATAGTTGATGCCGAAATGGCAATTGGTTCTGCAGCAATAGATGCCGGAGAGGCTTATGCTCTTGGAGAAGATACTTCGGAACATTTGAAAAACTTAGGCACAGAGGTTGCACTAAATATAGCACTGATTGCCGTGCCCAAGGCCGCAAAAGCCTTAAAGCCTCTTGGAAAGCCTCTTAAAAATGTTTCACGAAGTGCTGTTGCAGCACTTGGGTTCAAATTAGCAGGTAAACATATTGCTAAGGAAACGACAATTAAGTTTATAAAAGGGAAGGTTTATGGCAAGGCTATTAAGCTAAGCGTTGTAAATATTAAAGGTGGTGCTAGAAAGATTGAAAGATCGTTGGTACGGAATAAATATACTCGTAAACCAATGATTGCCGCCGGACGAATTCTAACTGGAATAAAACATCAAACAATCTCATATAATGGATACCTCAATTCTCTTAAACGCAATCCACAATTAAAGGAGCAACTAGTATTGTCAGCTGAAGGAAATTCTACGAATTTGGGTAATAATATGCGATTGTTAGGAACTGATAAGTGGGTTCATAGAAATGAGAGGATTAGACGATATTTGGGTTTTCCTAAGAGACAGGTTGAACCACACCATATTATCCCATCTAATCCAACAACAGAGTCAGGACGTAAAGCCCGTGAAATATGGACTAAATATTTTGGGTCTGTAGATCACCCATGTAATGGCATATGGCTTGGCCGAAATAATAAGAAATTAGGATATTATGGCTTGGCTAAAGGATCAAACCACAGCCCCAACTCTACTAAATATGAAAAGGAAGTTGCTGATACACTAATAAATACATATAAAAAGTATCAGCAAAAATACGTAAATAATCCTGAGATGATGCAAAAAATATTGGCTGAAACAGTCGATAATCTTAAACAAGGTTTATTCAAAGGACGCTTTGCAATAGGCAACCGTTCTCATGAAGTACATACAGTATTAAGTATATTCAAACAAAGTAAAGGAGTAGCGACCGAAGCCGCCCAAACTTTACTTAATCCACAATTATCACTAGCCATATAATTTATGAAGTTATTTAAGATATCCACAGATTACAATTATGCGCTGGCAGACATAGCTGAATCGTATGATGCCACGGATTCTCTTATACTTACATCCGAAACTACCGAATTACTTAAAAACTTCCGATATGACTGGATTACTGAGGACTCAACATTAATTCCTAATATAGCAATTATTATGTCTGAGTTGTTTTGCTTAGATGAAAAAGCCGTTACAGAGTTGAGACCATATTTGTCTGATCTAATCCTTTCCGCAATATTGATAAGGAAAGATACATTTTATTCCCTATCAAACATACCTATTCTGAAAGGTTCACTTAATCTCAAATCGAGTAAGATTAAATACTTCAGTACAGGGGATATAATGGATGTTACAAAACCGGTATTCAATGAGCAAAATTACCCCAGCCTTTTTAAAACTGAAGAGCTAATTGGCAGTTTCTTCTGTTCCGAAGATTTAATGAATACTATTACTGCCAATAATCTTACTGGCATATTATTTGAAGAATGCAAAGTAAAATCGAAATTTTGGTGAAAAACAATCATAATAATCATATATATGGAAGATTCTAAAAAAACAACACAACATTCTCAAGCTCAAAGTAGCGTTGAGTGTGGAAAGTGTCATAAACCGGTGGCACAGAACAATGGACAAATGAAGAATGGAGAATTAGTGTGCAACGATTGTCTTGCAAAGTCCAAACGTAATAAACTGATTACCGCGTGCGCAATCATCATCTGCTGCATAGGAGCTGGAATCGCTTGGTTCTATGTAGCGGGACCTGATAGACGAACAGCCTTAGGCTTCGATGGTATTTCTGAAATTAATGACTCACTTAATATCAAGGTGGACTCTATTAAAAAGGTTGAATTTAATCTTTCCTCAGCTATAATTACAAGTGCACCAATATCAACACAAGCCCCAGTAAGTAATATCGAAGACTTCAAACGCATTGTAGCGCAAAACGTTGATGCGGCCAAATCTGACAAAGCTAATATCTTGAGTATTCCTATTTTGGCGGTTCAATTCGGATTTAAGTCGTCTGCTATCAGTACAGATGCTTATAACCTGATTAAGGAGATTATAAGCCTTTACAATCAGACATCGAAGGAAAACGAGATCGTTGTTGAAGGATATGCCTGCAATATCGGAGAAGATGCTCCTAACGATTATATTTCTCACGAGCGTGCCGAGGCCGTCAAAGCTGCTTTTGTCGAAAATGGTGTGGATGCGAGTAAAATCAAAACTCAATGGTATGGCAAATCCAAAAATTCAGAGTTCAATCTCCCCAAAAACGAAGATTATCGCCGAGTGCTGATAAGTATAAAATAATCTCTTTAAATTGAAATCTCAAATCTATAGTATTAACTGATCTAAAAGTCATTTCAATGGATTTATCCGCAAAATTTTCTCTCTACGACGTACTTGCCATGATAATCCCCGGTGGGATTATCATGGCAGCCATTATTTTATTATTTAATCCAGATCTATTCCAAAATGAATGTACAACGTGTTTCATGAGTAATATCACAATCAATGATCTTGGTATCATACAATCCGTGGTTTTATTATCAATTTCTTATGTACTAGGTCTCTTAAACAATTGGATAAGTGATGGAGTGTTCCGAGGTTTTAGAAATAATCATGAAGCCATTGAAAACGAACTGCTAAGAGTTTTACGCCACAATGAAAATATATATCTCAAAAGTCATGGTGTAAATCGGGATAGGCAGACAAAATCACAGGTCAAAAATCTATTGATAATAATAGGTAAAGTTTCAAAGAATATTATGATGGATTGGCTTAAGTGGATTCCATGCATAAAAAAGAACAATATGGGTAATCACACTGTGTATCATAGTCTCTACTATAAACTTTATGACCGAAAACTTTTAGGTGCCATTCCTTTTATTGAGTCACAAGTAGCATTGCTTCGCAACTCATTAATACCACTCGTTGCCTTAATAGTTGCATTCTATATTCACTGTGAGGATACATGTCTCCTATGGTCGCTATTAGTCGTAATACTATTATATATCACCATGATTCAGCGACAAAACAAAATTTACCGGCTCGTTTGGGAATCAGCAAATTATTTAGAACTATAAATAGATTTTTAATCCCATCCGACAGGCTTTCCACACCACTCATCCCACCCCTGAACTATACTCCAAAAGTTAAGACAAATTTTTTGGAGATCACTTAACTTCGATTAAAAGGAGAATTTAAGAGGATAGATATCGAGAGTGAGCCTAATTTCTAATCCAACATATTGACATGGAAAATTATTCATCTCTTCAGCGACAGACCGGGTGGTCGGATGCGATCTTCAAGGCCATCGGCTCCAAGGAGGAGGCCATGATATATATCAAGGCCGGCCTTGTAGAGAAAATCGTCAATGGCCGCCCCACCCTCACCAATCCGACCATCGACGGGAGGGCTTTCAACTGCCGCAAGGAATGGCTTAAAGAAAAGTTTGCCGACTATGACCGTTGGAAAGACTGGAACAATGCCGACCTCATGGGCGAAGGCTTCCCCCCGCGTGATGAGAACGGCGATCCCTACGAGCTCCACCACATAGGGCAGCGTCAGGACTCGCCCTTTGCCGAGCTTACCTACTGGCAACACATGGCCGACGGCAATAATCCCATCCTCCACCCCAAACGCGAAAGCGAGATAGACCGTCAGCAGTTCGACCACGAGAAAGCCGCCCACTGGATGGCCCGTTTCAAAGATTTCAAGAACTGCTACTGACTCGCGCAGGGACTAAAGTTTATGTCGAAATAACCAAATCTTCGGTTGCAGGGTCAGTGCAAGCGCAGGCCCTGCAACCGGGTTTGTTTTGACACCGCCTCCCCCCACTACGGACATCAACCTGTTATGCATCCCCCACAGGCCAGAACCGGCCGAAGTGTTAAAATTCCGACCGGACGGCCAATCTGAACCAACTTGAACCAAACCGCACCCTCCCGCATTCCATCGGGAATGCTAACTTTGCACCGTCCTTAATATAAATGTGACTCCCACACACCCAACAGAGCCCTGTCTCTTTTTTCCTTGACCGAAATCCATGAGGGTGTGGCGGGTCAACCGGATCACAGCTTGCATTTTTCCGCCACACACCTGTCTAATAAACCAATCACACATAACGAAGCATGAGCAGCACTGCATATCCTACCGGCCAATCCATCGCCACGCAGGCCGACGACATCACCATCACTTCACTGGCCAACGATCTGAAACGGATCGAGGCCGAAATGTTGCCCCAACTCGACGAGCTTCAGGCCAAAATACCCGAAATCTACAACGGCTATGCCTCACTCATCCGTGAGACCGTCTCCTCAACCCTCAATTACCTTTCGAGCGACTCGCGGAGCGCGTCCAAGATTGCGATAGGGGCTGAGATCGCGGCCCGGAGTCTGGAAGCGTTCGGGCAATGGAAAGCCGCAAAGAAGCACAACGAATTGCTCGACCGCCACATCACCCTCAAAAAGATGATCGCGCAAAACTACATGGCCAAGATCAGCCGGCTGCTCACCGAGGCACGCCGGAAACTCGACACGTCCCGCAGGCTCCTCGACAAATCGGCCACTACGAACTATTCCTTGGCCGATCTTGACTGCGACAGGACGCGCCGTCTCTCCGCCCTGACCCTCCGCCATCTCGACCTCTACCGCACAAACCTCTTTCTGGTAGAACTGGCGATGTATCTCGACAAGGAATACCGCAGTTGGGCGGCCGGACGGCATACCTCCGGAGCGGAGATGCCGGACTACTATGCCGTCAACGGCCTGATCATGAATCAGCTCTTCACCGAAGAGCCTTTTAAAGCCATCGAACGCTGTGCCGACAGTACCGGTTATCTCTCGGGAGCGGAAATCATGCTGCTGTCCGACCCGCAGCTGTCGCTCTACGCACTGAAGGATTCACTCTGCACGATCTCACCCGAAAACGCGTCGCCGAGCGTCCGCGTGCTCATAACAGGCAATCCGGGCTTCCATCACTACACAGCCGTCACCGATGAGATGGTCAGCCATGTGGGTTACGACCCCGACGGCGGAATCTCGTTCGCATTCCTGCTCACGGTGATCGCCATAATCGCGCTCTGCATTTTCTACCTGTCGGGGGCATGGTGGCTCAGGACCATCATCTGTATCTCCGGACTGTCGGCAGCCTACAAGATCTTCAATAAGAACTATTTCAAAGCAAAGCTCCACCACTGCGAGAAAGGCCGGATGATAGCCTCCGACGCCGATGACCAGATAGCCCGCAGGTGCGGCAAGATCGAGCAGCCAAGCTTCGACTACGAGCGGAAGAACGCCACCACAGCTTTCCTATCCACATTTTTCGCACGCTAAATGACCTGATTATTTCACCTCAATCACATTTCACTTATCATGAACACTTATCCCTCCAACGAAGAGTTACAGCAGATAGCCAATTCAAGCCGCCCGGTGACCATCGACGACATACACACCCTCGCCGCCTACTCAAACAGCATCGTCGAGCAAGTGAGCGGTACGGTCAACAACGTGGCTTGCAAGATGGCCGAGATCCGCCATACGGCCGCACAGGTCGAGCTGCAGTGCGCACAACTCGAACACGCGTTCGACTGCCTAATGCTCAAAGCCCAGCGCGACATGAAGATCTACGAGCAGTCATTGCCCATCCTCGAAAAGCAGTTCAACTTCTGCCAGTCGAGGCTCGACAAGCTGATGGACCGCGCCGTCGATCTCATCTGCGCCGACGTCTCGGATGCGTCGCTCACACGACAGGAAACAATGATGTCGCTCATCGAAATGACCAACAATTCACTCAATAACCTCATAGCCAAACTCATCCCGTCCTACTGATCATGACGACATACGCAGCCATACGGATGCGCGCATTCTCGCAATTCGCACTCCTCATCGCCATAATTTTCGGGATCGGCTATTTTCAGGGAAATCATATCTCGCTTTTCGGCGGCAGTGACTCGCATTCCGTCAAAACAGAAACTCCGGCCACCGAGAAAACCGAAGCATACACCTCCACAGCCGAGGAAGCTCCGGCCGCAGAAGCTCCGGCCTCCGAGGAAACACAGCTGACGAGGCTCGCCGCCACCAAATCGCCGGCCTACGACTATCCCGACATGAAATTCGGATCAGATGAAGCTTGGGACGACTACCTGTCATCATCCCGCGCCAAGAACCTCAAGCTCTACAAAGGTGTCGGCCACATTGCCGGTCAGGACGTAAGCATGGTTTTCGGGCTAAGACCTGACGGCACCATGATAGGCCGCTACCGCCACTCCAACGGAACGCAGCTCGACGTCAACGGCTACGTCTCCTCTTATGGCGACCTGTACATCCATCTCGGACATGCCTCCGAGCGTTCCAACTGGCATCTTGAACCCACCGAATCAAAATCGACCACCGACCGCTATGTCTATGACGGCACTTGGGGCCGCAGAAACAAGCCTTCCCGGATGGCCATCACACCTGTAAATTAACACATATATTCAGATCATCAGGTCACCATCCGTGACCGACCGAAATCAATACGCATCAAACTATGGGAAATGTTATCCAACCCGTCGATCTCTCTGAATACAAGGAACACATCAAGGATGTCAATGAGTATATCAAGGAAGAGCAACGTCAGGCCGAGGAACTGTCCGAATCCGCGTCGTTCAACCTCGTGTATATGGCTAAAAAGTATGACGACTGGTTCCTCGATCCGTTAGTCGGATTCCTCATCCCCGGCGTCGGCGATCTCATATCGTCCCTCACCATCCTCCCCGCCATTTACGTGGCCATATTCAAGCTGCACTCGCTGAAACTCACCATCGCCATAATGACAACAGCACTGCTGGACCTTCTGGTAGGATGGATACCAGTGTTGGGCGACATCGTGGATGCCTTCTACAAATCCAATAAAATCGCGGCGCGCCTGATCGTCGGCTACGTCGAGGATGATCCGGAGACAATGAGTGAGATCAACAAGCGCGCGACCACCGGCGTGCTGATCCTCGCCGCTGTCGGCTTCCTCCTCTATGTCGCCTACAATCTCGTGATGAGCCTCTATCACTGGATAGTCGGCCTGTTTGCCTGATCAATCACATTTTTAGCAATCATCCAAACATCACACCGCAATGAGAGTATTCATTTCATGGCTCATCGCCAATCTCGAAATAGTGGGAGCGATCATCCTCCTGCCGTTTATTTGGTACTTTATCAGCAACCACACCATCGATCCCGCATTTCAGGCCAAGCCTATGTGGATTAGATTAGCCTTGGCTTCCTTGATAATCGCTTTTATGGGATCGTCACCCACAGAGGGCACGTTAGGCGACGTAATCAACCTCTGCATGTCGATAGCCGGAGCAGGAGTCATCATTCTGATGCTCTCTCACGGCAGCATCGGTCAACTGGTCATCGGGGGAGTCATCGGTATAGTCTGCGGTATCGCCACAGCCGTGTTCACCGCTACCAACTTCTATGATCTGGTTTCGCTCCGCTGGCTCTACTCAAACAGCGCGACAGCCAAATTTGAAGCATCGGCCCTCTATTCGTTCAGCCGGTTCTGCATCGCTTTCCACATCGGAGCTTATGCCTATGCCCTGACGTTCTGATCACGAACTCTTTTAAGAGTCACACTTATTCTCAATATTTTAGCGGCCTGACTTTTTTCGGACATCCTAACTTTTCCGATCGCTAATACTATAAATTTGCAAGCCGGATGTAAGGAGGCATGAAGACTCCCCCTTACATCCTTTTTCCATTCCTGCTGCCCGCCCTTTCATCCACCCGCAGATGCCCTCCAGTGTCTTCAAACCATGTTTTTGGCCTGTTTTTGTAATTATTAATGGTGGGATAGCTAAATTATTACAAAATAATTGTTAACTTTGCAAAATCCGCGTAAACACGCGCGATGTCACTCCACAAATTAAGCTGCAAAAACGAAGATTATACTACACAAGCTGAAATATTAGACAATTTATGAATCCAATCAAAAAAACCATCGAGCTGCCTGACGGTCGCACCATCACACTTGAGACCGGCAAACTCGCAAAGCAAGCCGATGGAGCGGTAGAACTGCGCATGGGCAACACTATGCTCCTTGCGACAGTCGTAACGGCCAAGGAGGCCGGTGAGGGGGTCGATTTCATGCCCCTTCAGGTAGAGTACAAAGAAAAATTCTCATCTAACGGACGTTTCCCCGGCGGCTTCCTCAAACGCGAAGGCCGCGCGAGCGACTACGAAATCCTGACATCCCGCCTTGTTGACCGTGTGTTGCGTCCGCTTTTCCCTGACAATTACCATGCCGACACTATCGTACAGGTTACAATGTACTCATCCGACGGCGTGGATATGCCCGACGCTCTTGCTGGTCTCGCCGCTTCGGCTGCCCTCGCAGTGAGCGATATACCTTTCAACGGTCCTATCTCTGAAGTGCGCGTGGCCCGCATCAATGGCGAATTCGTCATCGATCCCACCTTCGAGCAGCTTGAGAAGGCCGATATGGAACTCATGGTAGGTGCTACCTACGACAATATCATGATGGTCGAAGGCGAAATGAACGAAGTTTCTGAAGCCGACCTCCTCGCAGCCCTCCGCGCCGCTCACGACGCCATCAAGGTGCAGTGCAAGGCTCAGATGGAGCTTGCCGAGGAAGTAGGATCGACCGTCAAGCGTGAATACTGCCACGAAACAAACGACGAGGAACTCCGCAAGGATGTCCGCGAGAAATGCTACGATAAGGCTTACGCCATCGCCAAGACCGGAAGTGCCGACAAGCACTGGCGTCAGGAAAGCTTCGACAAGATCTGCGAGGAGTATCTCGAATCACTCCCCGAAGAAGAGCGCGAGGCTAAGAAGGCAATGGTGAAGCGTTACTACCACGACGTGGAGAAAGAGGCAATGCGCCGCTGCGTCCTCGACGAAGGTATCCGTCTCGACGGCCGCAAGACCACAGAGATCCGCCCCATCTGGTGTGAGGTAGATTACCTCCCCGGACCTCACGGATCAGCAGTCTTTACCCGTGGCGAGACCCAGTCACTTGCAACCGTGACCCTCGGCACAAAGCTCGACGAGAAGATCCTCGACGACGTGCTCAATCAGGGCCGCGAACGCTTCCTCCTCCACTACAACTTCCCCCCCTTCTCGACCGGTGAGGCTCGCGCACCCCGTGGCGTAGGCCGTCGTGAAGTAGGTCACGGCAACCTCGCACACCGCGCCCTCAAGCGTATGTTCCCCGATAACTTCCCATACGTCTGCCGCATCGTCAGCGACATTCTTGAGTCAAACGGATCATCGTCAATGGCCACCGTATGTGCAGGCACTCTCTCACTCCTCGATGCAGGCGTGCAGATGAAGCGTCCCGTCAGCGGTATCGCCATGGGTCTCATCTCCGACGGTGAGAAATATGCCATCCTTTCCGACATTCTCGGTGACGAGGATCACCTCGGCGACATGGACTTCAAGGTGACCGGTACACGCGATGGTATTACAGCCACCCAGATGGACATCAAGGTCGATGGCCTCAGCTACGAAATCCTTGAGAAAGCTCTCAATCAGGCTCGTGAAGGCCGTCTGCACATCCTCGACAAGATTCAGGAAGTGATTCCCGCACCCCGCGAGGACTACAAGCCCCACGTGCCCCGTATCGTCTCCATGCTCATCCCCAAAGAGCTTATCGGTGCTGTCATTGGCCCGGGCGGAAAGATCATTCAGGGCATTCAGGAAGCCAGCGGTGCCACTGTCAGCATAGACGAGATCGCCGAAGGCGGCTATATCGAGATCGCCGCTGCCAACAAACCTTCGATCGACAAGGCTCTTGAGATGATCAATGCCATCGTTGAGCTCCCCGAAGAGGGCAAGGTTTATCATGGCAAAGTGCGCTCGATCCTTGATTTCGGTGCATTCGTTGAATTCATGCCCAACCGCGATGGTCTCCTCCACATCTCAGAGATCTCTTGGGACCGTCTCGAAAACATGGAGGCTTCAGGTCTCAAGGAAGGCGACGAGCTTGAAGTCAAACTCATCGAAATCGATAAGAAGACCGGTAAATACCGTCTCTCGATGCGTGCACTCCAGCCCAAACCCGAAGGCTACGTTGAGCGCGAGCGTGCGCCCCGTGGCGAACGCGGTCCTCGCCGTGAAGGCGACCGCCCCCGCCGCGAAGGCAACGACCGTCCGCGTCGTGACGGAGACCGTGGTCCCCGCCGTGACAACAACCACAACAATGGTCCGCGCAACTAATATCGAGCGACTGTAAAGATCCCAACAATCCATCATAACAGACTGATTAAAGCGATTTAATCACGCTCTTAGTTAACCAATTACCATACCATTGAATCAAACGCCCCGGCGAGTTCCCACACGGGAGCTTGCCGGGTTTTTCATTCAAAGTATCCCCCGACACCGGTTAGCTGATCACTCTCTTCCATCATCCATCAAACAATCATAACCCAATCATGCCGACAACCAATACCGCCGTCAATCAGCCGATCACACAGACCGACAACGTACATATAATCGTGGCCGCAGGAAGCGGATCGCGCTACGGAGGCAATCTCCCCAAACAGTTCTGCGATCTTGATGGGCGTCCGTTGCTTATGACTACGCTCGAACGTCTCCACGCAGCCACTCCCGACTGGAAACTGATAGTGGTATTGAGTGCCGACATGGTCGATGGCTGGCAGAAAATGTGTTCTGACCACGCTTTCACACTTCCTCATCTCATCACCACCGGAGGAGCCACGCGCGCCCACAGTGTCCGCAATGCCCTCTCACTCATCCCCGCCGGTTCGGATGGCTATATCAGCATCCACGATGCAGCCCGTCCCGTGATCACTCCCGCACTTATCGCTGACCTTATCGAAGGATTGAAGGAGGCCGACGGAGTCATACCAGCGACTCCGGTCACTGATTCGATCCGACAGATCGCCACGGACGGTAGCTCTGCCGCTGTCGATCGCTCGAAACTCCGCGCCGTGCAGACTCCTCAGATATTCCATGCTCGCAAACTCCTCACGGCTTACCGTCAGGAACTACTCCCGACATTCACCGACGATGCCTCTGTCATGGAAGCGGCCGGATTCACTTCCCTGCGCCTTGTCAGCGGTGATCCACGCAACATCAAGGTCACCAATCCCGGCGACATGGCCATAGCCGAACTCTACCTGCGTCTGACTGCCGACAGCAGCAACTGATCACCAAAACCACCCATCTTCATCACACACATCAAATATACATCTATAATCCAAGTCTATGAACAGTCTGCGGAGAATGGACATAAAATTCCTGCGTGGAATCGGACCGAAACGTGCCGAACTTCTTGAAAAGAATCTCGGCATACGGACCTATCATGACCTTCTCTTCCACTTTCCGACCCACTATATAGACCGCCGTTCCGTCTATCGGATCATTGACTTCACAGGCGATGATATGCCCTCGCTTCAAGTCCGAGGTAAATTCATCAGTTTCACCGTGCAGGGCGAAGGCGCAAAGACGCGTCTCGTCGGACTTTTCTCCGACGGTAGCGCAGTGATGGAAGTCGTGTGGTTCCAACGCATAAAATCACTCCGCCAGCTCTACCATACCGCCACAGAGTACATACTCTTCGGCAAACCGACTCAATTCAACGGCCGCTGGAGCATGGTTCACCCCGAAGTCGATACTCCCGAAGCCGCCTCATCGCGCGGAGGCTTCCGAGGAGTCTATCCGCTCACCGAACAGCTGCGCAACCGAGGGTTCTCGTCGCGCACATTCGCCTCCGCCGTCTCCGACATCCTCGGTGGCATCCACCAGATGGCCGAAACCCTCCCGCCGGAAATCATAGCGCAGTATCGTCTCATCGGACTGCGCGAGGCCATAATGGCCATCCACAACCCGCCATCTCCGGCCATACTCGAACAGGCACGCCTGCGCTTGAAATTCGAAGAACTGTTCTATCTGCAGCTCGACATCCAGCGTTATGCCCGCCGGCGTACGCTCTCCACCCAAGGCTTCCATTTCCCCCGGATAGGACATTTTTTCAACACATTCTATTCCCAATTCCTCCCATTCCCGCTGACCAACGCGCAGAAAAGGGTCATAAAGGAAATCCGTGCCGACATGGCCACCGGTCACCAGATGAACCGTCTCCT
>NZ_JAIDBW010000005.1:0-6572 GCF_029056165.1 Duncaniella sp.
ATTTGCAGAGAAATGTATTTCCGTTTTTAAGTATTGATGATTACATCACCTGACGGCCGTCGAAGAAACGGATGATGCGGTCGGTCAGTTTGGCCTGTTCCTCATTGTGGGTCACCATCATGATTGTGCGGCCATCGTCCTTGTTGAGTGAGTGGAGGAGATCCATGACTTCGGCACCCATCTTGGAGTCGAGGTTACCGGTAGGCTCGTCGGCGAGGATGATTTCGGGATTTCCGACAATGGCGCGGGCAATAGCGACACGCTGACACTGACCGCCGGAGAGCTGCGATGGCATGTGGCGCATACGGTGGCTCAGACCGACGCGATCGAGGACTTCGCGCACACGCTTTGAGCGTTCTGACGCACTCATGGAGCGGTAGATGAGGGGAAGCTCCACATTGTCGATGACGTTGAGCGAGTTGATCAGATGGAAGCTCTGGAACACGAATCCGAGTTTGGCGTTACGGAAAGCGGCCAGCTTGCTGTCGCTCATCTTGCCGAGTGCTGTCCCGTCGATGCTGACTGTTCCGCTTGTCGGTGTGTCGAGAAGGCCGACAATGTTGAGCAGTGTTGATTTTCCGCAGCCCGACGGGCCCATTACGCTGACAAATTCGCCTTTCTCGATAGCGATATTCACATTTTCGAGTGCAAGAGTCTCGATTTCGTCTGTTCTATAGATCTTGTTGATTCCTTCAAGTTTGATGATTGACATAATGGTAGTTTTTTTAATGCATAATTCATAATGCATAATTCATGATTGATGCGTTCAGGGTCGCAATTCAGATGATTTATGCTTCAGGATTATGCGGGTTTATAAATTGTTTGTTTGATTTACGTTTTTTGAATGATTATTGTATGGTATTGAAAGATATTATGCATTAAGCAATTAAAAAAGTTATTCATCTTTCAGTGCATCCACGGGATTGATATTGGCAATCTTGACGGCTGGAATATATATGCCTGCGATGGTGCAGATGAGCATGAGAGCGTAAATAACAAGTGAGATGACTGCGAAGTGGAAATTAAAGTCATCCGTCCACATAGGCACCATTGCCTGAAGCGTAAGCGTTGCGTTTTCCGACCAACCGCTGATCACATGGGCAAGTCCCTCATCCTTGATATAGAGCCAGTAGAGGAAGCAGCCCAAGAGCCATGCAAGAGTAGTGATCAGCACTCCTTCGCCGATCATCTCGCGCAGGATAAATCCGCGTGAAGCTCCGAAAGTGCGCATCACGCCTGTTTCTTCGGATCTCTTGCGGGTCTGGAGATAGAATGTTCCGAACATGCAGAGGAGGATATTGACAAGAAAGAACACTGTGATAGAGGCTTGGATGAAACTCTGGTTTGTCATGTCGCGTGACATTTCTTTCTCCCTGTCGCGGTAGCTTATGAGCGAGTGAGTGTAGAGCGGACCTGATTTCAGATCGGTCGCGAGGACCGGACTGTAGTCCTCGATGAACTTATCGACATCGACACCTGATTTGAGGCGGAGCACGCCTTCAATACTCTCCATGTTCTCACGGTTGCCAATATTTTTGACCTTCCTCGTCTTATAGACAATGGGGGTCGTTCCGAAATCAGGACGATAGACACAGTCATTGACTACACCGACAATACGGCTTAATTTTTCAGGATTGGCTCTGGAATCCTTTTCTTCGAGATAGTGACCCATGACCGCCTCGTCGCCAAAAATGTAGCGGGCGATGCTTTCGGAAACGATCAGGTCGCGTCCCGACATCGAAGGCTCTTCAAAGAGATCGTCGGTAGAACCGTAGGCATTTCTTATGCCGAAGGTTTTGAAAAAGTCGGTGTTGGGCCAAAAATGTACGGTGTAATAGATAGCGTTTTTATCTTCCTCACCTGTAGGGACTGAATTGATCGAGACAGAACCTTGGAGGAAGGAGCTGTTGTTGACAAAGGTCGCTGCTTCAACACGGCTGTCGGAACGCGCACGGTCAAGTATGCGGTTGATGTGGGTGTAGATTTCTTCCGCGCTCTCACCGCCATCGCTGTCAGCGGTCGGATCAATGGGGTAGGTGCTGAATGTAAAGCTTACGAGATGATCGATCTCGTAACCCGGAGAGAGTGATCTTTTATAGGTATTTACGATGAAATCATCGAGCATAGCCCATCCGATGAGGGCCACAAGACACATTTCGATAAAGATCCAGCAATAGCGGCCTCTATGTGCTATTATATTTTTATAGATGAGTTTTAACATGACCGTGATCAGCGTTTGGAGTTAATGGATGAGATGATGGGCCGACGGAGTGAAAGACGGACCGGGATATAGGCTGAAAGCATATTGAGGATGAGACAGATGATGATGGTGGCGAGAAATATTACGGGTGAGAATATCATCTCGCCACTTACGCTGACCGATGCATCCTTGCACTCCCACGACGCCCACGACGGGATGAGGAGCTGAAGGAGCAGCGTGCGGCAGGTGAGAACCATAACCCATGCGATGATGAGGCCGATGAAGCCACCTATGAGTGTCAGGACAAAATTCTCAAACATCACCTGACCTGTGAGCTGGTTGCGCGTAGCTCCGAAACTGCGGCGGATACCGATTTCGGCAAGGCGGCGGTCCATCTGTCCGCTGATCATGCCGCTGATATTGATGGCAGGAATTATCAGCAGGACGGCGAGGATCAGGAGCAGGGGACGGATGAGCATCCAGAGGTTTAGGTCATCACCGTTCTGGGAGTGGGAGAGCACTCTCAGTGAGTGGCTTACGGGTGCGCTGCGGAGATCGATGACCCATCCGGCCGTATCGGCAGCGTTGGTGCGGCTTATTTTGTCGGTCAGCTCGGCACGGAATCTTTCGGCCTGAGCCTTGTCCTTGAATTTTAAAGGTATGGAATATGAACCGAGATAGTTGAACATTTCACCGTTGAGCAGATTGTCGCCCGGAGAGGTAAAGACCGTATATGGAACGAATACGTTTGCGTATGACATGAAGGCTATAGGATTACTGTCGCGGACAACGCCGATGACCTTGTATTTCTTATAGGTGACGGAGATTTCTTTATTGATCGCCTGCTCTGCGCTCCCGTACAGACGGTCGGCAAGAGAGGAATCTATGACGGCAACTTTCATTGCTGCATCAGTCTCAGCTTCGTTGAACGGACGGCCTGCAATGAATTCGTAAGGATAGATGTTGAAAAATTCAGGGTCGGCCGTACGGCTCATCACTTTGAAATCACCGCTGTTGTCGTCAGGTTGGATGAGTGATGTGAAGTCGTTGGTCAGTGTGACGTGTTCGATATTCTCGGAATCCTTGATGAACTGATGGAAGAAGGGGAGTCCGAGTGAGCCCATGCCCATATTGTTGGTTTTCTCGTTTTGGATGGTGATATTGCTGATGTATTGGGTAGTGGCGCGGTTGTATTCCGGGTAGATCGGGGCAAGGTGGACATAATAGATGATTGCGAAAACCATGGTGAATCCTACCGCGAAGGCCACACCGCCGACGTAGAGCGACGTGAATGTCGGGTTGGCCCGTGATTCGACCCACAATTGTCGGAGTGATGATTTGAGTTGCATTGTGTTGAGTGGGGTTGTTAGTGATAATGGAGATTATGGAGAATGAGATTTGGAGAGAGGTTATTTTACCTTGATGGTCGATACGTCGTTGAAACGTTTCATGTCATTGACCACCACCCGGTCACCGGGTTCGAGACCGTTGACGACTTCGACGAATTCAAAGTTGCTTTCGCCGAGACGGACTGTACGACGGACCAGCTCGTCGTCACCGTTGAACACGAAGAGTTCGTATGCACCCGGACCGGTATAGTATGATCCGTTCTTGATTCGCTTCACATCCTCCATCACATCGCAGAGGATATAGACATCGGTTTTCAGTCCTGAACGCAGACGGGAGTTGGATTCATCGTCGAGGCGGACGGTGAAGGAGATGACACCGTTGCGCGATAGGGGAGTGACGTTGCTGACCATTCCGGGCAGACGCTCGCGCCCTATGCGGACAACGGCTTTCGAACCAACGCGGATGCGGTCGCCGTAGGAGTCGGCAAGCTCACCTTCAACTTTGAAATTGCTGAGATCGGAGATGATGGCTATCTTCTCGCCCTCGGATATCTTTTGACCGATCTGGTCATTGATGAAGGTGAGTGTGGCGCGGCGCGGTGCACGGATCTGGGCATCGTTGAGGGTGCGGCTCATCTCACCGAGATTCTTGCTTGCTATGTTTATGTCGAGGTTCTTCACGTTGAGACCGGCGTCGGTCACTTTATGCTCGTTGGCGAGCTGCTGGCGCATCTGTTCGAGTTCGAGCTTACCGGTGTTGTAGGCGAGTTCGGCCTGACGGACACGGTCGCCTGTGCCCGAACCGAGGCTGTCGAGATAGCGTTCGTTGCGCAGCTCGACTTCGAGGCGGTTGACGGTCATTTCCTTAACCTTTACCTGCATGGTGAGATCGGAGATTTTGGTGTCGTTGCCCACTTTTTGCTGTTCGAGTTCGTAGCGTTTCATCTCTATCTGGTCCTTGAGTTTGTTCAGCTCAGTCTCGGTGCTCTGGAGGTCGAGGCGGAGGAGGGGAGTGCCGACATCCACGCTGTCGCCTGCCTTACAATAGACTTCGACGATGCGGGTGTTGATGGGCGAGTTAATGATCTCTTCAAAAGCCGGCACGACGCTTCCCGAACCGGTGACCGTAGTTTCGATGGTTCCGTTATCGACGGTGGCTATCATGAGGTCGTCGCGGTTCACGCTTGTCCGCAGGCTGATCATAAGAACAATGATGATAATGATGGTGGCACATACACCTATTATATAAGGTGTGAGTTTTTTGCGCATTGCTTTTTTGCGTTCGCCGGATGTCAGTTCTCTATCCATTTTTTTATTTGTATGTGATGTTATTGATATTTTTATAGTTTTACGCATATATGATATGCAAACAGCGTGCCAAACTTATAATTTATTGATATTCAATATATTGTTAAATCGAGTGTTGTCCGCTATCGGACACTTTTGTCCGATTATGTCCAACTGTACGGCTTGCCATCACCCTCGCGGACATCTTTTCACGTATATGGCATAAACCTTTTTCCTTCGTGGGGTATTATATTTATATAATCTTCGTTGTAATAATTCTCACGTTTCATGTCAGCATCACAACCCATCACATTTGATAAAGTAATCCGTTTCATAGCCGGTTTGGCTGTTGTTGCGGCTATAGTCTGGCTTGTCAATATACTGAGCAACGTCCTGCTTCCGTTTTTTCTTGCCTGCCTCATCTCATATATTCTTGAGCCTATAGTAGAGTTCTGCATGATACGTCTCCACATACGGTGGCGCATAGTGGCCATTTTTACAACCCTCATTTCAGTGGCCGGAATCATAGCGGGACTTGCATATCTGTTCGTGCCGTCCATAATCAGGGAGATTCATCAGCTTGGCGTAATGGTCAATGACTATTCCCGTCATGGCCAGCTACTTCCGTTTCTTCCCAAGGAGATTCATGACTATATAGTTGAGTATTTCGACGAGGATATGATGGAGAAACTTATGGAAAATCAGAAGTTTGAGACCCTCTTATCGACCGGATCATCCGTTGTCTCAGCCTCTCTGGAATTTCTGATCCATACACTCGAATGGTTTCTGACTTTCATCTATGTAATATTCATATTGCTTGATTATGAGCACATAATGCGCGGTTTCCGTTTGATCGTTCCGCCGAAATACAGGCCGATTGCGTTCAAGATTGGCAATGACATCAAGAACAGTATGAACCGCTATTTTCGCGGGCAGGCCGTACTGGCTCTCTGCGCAGCAGTGTTCTACTGTATCGGATTTGCCTTGGTCGGCATACCGCTTTCCATTGTTCTCGGCATCTTGGTTGGCGTGCTCTATATGATCCCTTATTTCCAGTACATCACCTTGATCCCGGTAGCCTTTGTCTGTCTTGTATTTTCGATGGGAGGCGACGCCACATTCTGGACGCTTTTCGGTAAATGCTTGCTGGTCTATGCCATCAGTCAGACCATCTGCGACTATATTCTTACGCCTAAGATCATGGGAAAGGTCATGGGGCTTAATCCGGCCATCATCCTTCTCTCGCTCTCGGTGTGGGGGACACTCCTCGGCCTTATCGGTATGATTATAGCCCTCCCGCTCACCACACTTCTGATTGCCTATTACGAAGAATATGTAATTTTTCCGCATAACCAATCCAAGCTGCCTACCGCCGTATCGGCAAATGCGGGTAAGGATAAGGGAAAGAAATGAACGGATTGTGAATTGCAGCGATTGATCGGCAACCGCCCGATTTGGATAAAATATCCTTAGACTGTCGGGAATAATAGATCATAAATTAGTCTATAATTCGGTATTTTCAAAAATAATGAAAATAATTTCATCAAAAATTTGCGTATTCCAACAAAAGCCCCTACCTTTGCACACGTCAAAAGGAAACAACCTCACGACAAAGATGATTAAGCGAAATCATCGAGATTGAATCCCGATAGACACAATGGAGAGATGGCAGAGTGGTCGATTGCGGCGGTCTTGAAAACCGTTGAGGGTCACACCTCCGGGGGTTCGAATCCCTC
>NZ_JAIDBW010000050.1:0-30827 GCF_029056165.1 Duncaniella sp.
GCCCAAGACGGTCCCCAAGCAGGCCCCCAGACCCATGAGGGTCCCCATCCCCAGTTCCATGACCAGTAAGGATCATACCATGAACCCCAGTACCAGCTGGAATTCCAACGCCAGTAGTTGTTGTACCAGTAGGGTGAGTTCCATGCGCTGTAGGGGTAGAAGTAGTCATAGCCCCAGTATGCTGAAGGAGTATTGACGTAGATATTTACCTCGTCAGGTTCCATGTAATATATATTGGCCAGTTCCTTATCGCCCGAACCGCTCACAACCTGAGGATTGTAGAACTGTTCGATGCGACGGGTGTAAGCGAAGTCAGTAGCGGTTGTGTCCGCGCTGAGTGAATCGGTCGCAAAGATTCCACGACGATTATATTCATCGACGCTTATCGATCGAGTGCCGTTGATCGAATAGGTATCGGCGGCGGGATAGTCGTAAACCACGACGGCTTTTTTCGATGAATTTGAATTGCCGTTGCTGACAGTCTGCTTCTTGGTTGCCTTGGACGCATTGTAGTAGATGTCGTCGTCAAAATATGATTGAGCCGACACCATTACGGAGGCCGCCAGAGCGGTTGTCATGAAAAGTGTAAATCGTTTGAGGTTCATTGTCTGAAGGATATGTTGAGAAGTGAGATTATCAATTTGAGTTTATATAGTTTAGACACGCGAGAAGTTCAAAAGTTTAATCAATCGTGCGCGCATACTAATATATAAAGGCATATTGATGCAAAAATAAGAAATTTCACCGAATACAGCAAAAAAGGATTACAAATTAGAGAATAAAAAAAGCCATTACTGCCCAGTCGCTCATGGCCGGGCAGTAATGGCTTTTTTATTGATCCTTCGGAGAAAAGGATTATTTATAGCTGACCCAGCGGATGAGTTCTTTGATAGAGGGTTTCTTGCCGTACATGAAGATGCCGACTCGATAGATCTTGCCGGCGAACCACACCATAAAGATGAAACCGGCGGCAAGGAGAACGAGTGAGAGTATGATTTCCCATGTCGGGATACCGAACGGGATGCGCGCTACCATGACCATCGGGGAGGTCAGGGGGAATAACGACAGCCAGAAGGCTATGCTGCCCATAGGGTCGGCTGCGGCCGTGAGTGCGAAAATCAGACCGAAGATAATGGGGAAGACTGCAAACGATGTGAGCTGGCTTGCATCCTGAATGTTATCGACAGCAGAACCTACCGCAGCGAAAATCGAGGAGTAGAGCAGGAAGCCGAACACGAGGAACACTGTCATGAGTGCGACAAGCGAGATAATATGGCCAGCGTCGCCGAGCATTCCTACGGCCTGAATCATTTCAATATTGGACGGGTCACTTATCTGGTCGAAGTTTCCTGCCTGAACGGCGGCGACATCGGCCATAGCGTCGGCCGGGAGAAGAGCCGGGAGGAGATAAGCCGACATAGCTGCGAGAAGTACGCCCCAGATGATCATTTGGGTTACGGCTACGAGTGCCACACCGATGATCTTACCCATCATAAGCTGAGCCGGTTTAATTGACGATACGACGACTTCAAGCACGCGGTTGCCCTTCTCCTCGATGATGGAGGTCATGACCATCTGGCCATAGATGAGGAGGAACATGTAAAGCACGAATGTCATGCCGACACCGACGGCATAACTGAATGCAGTTGAGCTGCTTTCCTCGCTTCCCTTGTCGGCACGCACGGTGGTGAGCACGATGTCAGGCTGAACGCTTTCGAGTATCTCGTTGAGATTATCAATGTTGTATGCTTTCAGGCGTTTGGCTTCGACTATATCGCTGATCTGATTGATTATGTCGCTTTCAGTTCCTACGGACGACGGGCCGTTGGAGTAGAACTTTAGGTTGGTACGTTTGGAATCAAATATGCCGGACGGAATCACGAGCACAGCGTCAGTGCCTTCGCGGGTCAGAGCCGAATCAACCGAAGCGTCCGTTGCCGGACGGAATTTAATTGATTTCGAGTCCTTGAGTTCGGGTAGTATGACATTGGTGTTGTCAATGACGGTAACGTTGGTGATCGATGCATCGATGTTGGTCATGATCAAGGCCGGGAGACCCATGAGGACAAGCATCAGGATCGGCATGAGGATGGTGGTGATGATGAAGCTTTTTTTCTTGACGCGTTCCATGTATTCGCGCTCGATCACTATACCTATTTTGGACTGTGACATAGGGTTTGGGCTTTATTTATCTCCTGTTCCCTTGGGAATCCGTGGGTGGACAGGGGTTGATAGTTGGTATTTATTGAATTGAATATTTTGTCTGTTGAGATTGGCTACGGACGTGTGCGCGTCAGAGTTCTACATCTCTTCCGTCCTCTTTGACGGCACGGATGAAAATGTCGTTCATCGAAGCGATGCTTTCGTTTATGCCGGCGATATTTACGGTTGAATTGGCTACCGTGATTGCATCGCGCAGCGTAGCGTCGTCGTTGAGATGGAAGTTAAGCCTGTAACGACCCTGTGCATCGGGATCGAGAAGTGCAAACTCGCCGCCGAGAGGTTGAAGCTGTTCCATCAGCTGGCGTGGATCGCCGTCGAAGGTGATGTCGTAGCGGTTGCCGAAATATTGTCGGCGGATATCATCGACGTTTCCGCTGAGTATGTTGCGGCTCTTGTTGATTAGGGTGATATTGTCGCATATCTCTTCGACTGACGACATGTTGTGAGTCGAGAAGATAATCGTCGATCCTTCCTCTTTCAGTTTCAGTATCTCATCCTTGAGAAGAGTGGCGTTGATGGGATCGAAACCGGAAAACGGTTCGTCGAAGATAAGTAGTTTAGGACGATGGAGCACGGTGACGATGAACTGAACTTTCTGCGCCATGCCTTTTGAGAGTTCCTCGACTTTCTTGTCCCACCACGAAAGGATGTCAAATCTTTCAAACCATTTGCGCAGTTCGCGGACTGCATCCTGCTTGGAGAGCCCTTTCAGGCGTGCGAAAAATACAGCCTGCTCACCGACTTTCATCTTCTTGTACAAGCCGCGTTCTTCGGGGAGGTAGCCGATATGCTCCACGTCTGCCTGAGTGAGCTGATGGCCTTCGAACAACACGCGGCCGCTGTCGGGAGCTGTGATATGGTTGATGATGCGGATGAGGGTTGTCTTGCCGGCACCGTTAGGGCCGAGAAGTCCATACACTTTGCCTTCGGGGACAGAGAGTGATACGTCATCGAGCGCGAGATGTGATGAGTATGCTTTGCTGACGTTTTCTACTTGCAGTATATCCATTTGTCTGTAAGTGATTCTGTGGTTAATGATTCGTTTGTTTATTGGGTTAGACGCAGACTTTTTGAAAAAGTTTCAGTCGGGGTGCAACTTTTTGCTGAATATTGCGTCTAACGAAGTAAAAACTGTAAATCATCCCCCAAGCGGCCACCGGCAGCGATGGATCTATAATATAACTGATCTACGATTATGGCATCAACCGAAAAAGAAGCACGATTTCTGACGATTGTCAATGACAACCGTCAGCTTCTCTATAAGGTGTGCTATATGTACGCTACCGACCGCGACCATTTTCAGGATCTCTATCAGGAGGTTCTGGCCAATATCTGGGAAGGCCTCGCCTCTTTTCGTGGCGATGCGGCCATATCGACATGGCTTTACCGCACGGCTCTCAACACCTGCGTGACATTTTACAGGCGTCACAACCGTCACGCCTCCGAAATGACTTCGCTTGACATGGCATCGGGGCTCGTGGCTGACGACGGCCAGCGAAATGAGCAGCTTCAGGAGATGTATAGGCTGATCTCGCAGCTATCGAAGATCGACAAGGCTATAATACTTATGTGGCTCGACGAGCGGAGTTACGAGGAGATCGCGGAGGTGACGGGATTCACACGCAACAATGTCGCTACGCGTCTGCGCCGTATCAAGCAGCGTCTTGTCGATGGTGGCAGCAGGGATGAATGATTAATCTGAATATCTGTAAACTTATTACATTTGAACCGGGAATAAACACTGATACAAAATGGATATCAACGATCTTAAAAATAACTGGCACTCGTTCAATCTGCCGCCGGAATATACGGGGAGTGAACCGGATGAAATACTGACACGCATGTCCAACGGACGTGTCACCACCTTGCGCGACAGGCTGGGCCGGATGAGCAGGGTGCTCGCTCAGATATGCCTTTTGGGCCTTGTGGTCATGGTACCTTATCTGCATCAGTCACCGACCCTTGCCATACTGAGCATGGCATTCTTTGTTTTCATGGGCATGAGTCATTTCAGGAATTACCGCCGCATCTCGCGCCTGAATTTCTCCGAGATGTCCGTGCGTGAGGCCATGCTGACCGTGGCCGATATCGACCGTGACCGCATAAGGCTTCGCACGATCGGGATGACTCTTGGATTTCCGTTGGTAATATATATGTGCTTCACTTTCACCGAGACATTCGGCCATTATTATCTCTACGGATGTATAGCCGGAGGCATTGTCGGGATGATCATTGGTATATTGATCAATCGGAGGACATCTGCCATAATACGCGAACTCCGTGCGCAGCTCGGTCAGGAGCAATGACGGATTTTGACGGCCATTTTACGCCTTTGTTAAAATCTCGAAGCCATTATGATGTTTTTTTGCTGAAAAGTGAGTAAATTTGCAGTGAACTCATGAAGCATTTCAACATTTCACTGCAATGAACACCAATAGTCTTGTATCAATAAGCGACATAGGTCGTGACGAGATACTTTCGCTTCTCGACATGGCCCGGCGTTTTGAGGAGAATCCTAACCGCCGTCTGCTTGAAGGCCGCGTAGTGGCAACGCTTTTTTTCGAGCCATCAACCCGCACGCGTCTGAGTTTTGAAACCGCAGTCAACCGTCTTGGCGGTCGGGTAATCGGTTTTTCCGATGCCAACACCACGAGTTCGTCAAAGGGTGAGACTCTGAAGGACACCATCAAGATGGTCAGCAACTACGTGGATCTGATCGTCATGCGCCACTATCTCGAAGGTGCCGCCCGCTATGCTTCGGAGGTGACTGATGTCCCCATCATCAATGCCGGTGACGGAGCTAATCAGCATCCCTCACAGACGATGCTTGATCTCTACTCGATCTACAAGACACAGGGAACTCTTGAGAATCTGACCATCACGCTTGTCGGTGATCTTAAATATGGCCGTACTGTCCACTCGCTTCTGATGGCCATGCGTTATTTCAACCCGACCTTCCGTTTCGTGGCATGCAAAGAGCTCGGTATGCCGGCAGAGTACAAGACTTTCTGTGATGAAAACGGCATTGCCTACACTGAGCATACCGACTTCTCGCCGGAGGTGATCAACACGAGCGACATCATCTATATGACCCGCGTGCAGCGCGAACGTTTCGCCGACATTATGGAATACGAGCGCGTGAAGGATCTCTATAATCTCAACAACTCGATGCTCGACGGTGCGAAGGAGAACATGCGCATACTCCATCCGCTGCCTCGCGTCAACGAGATCGCGCAGGATGTCGATGACAACCCCCATGCATATTATTTCGAGCAGGCACGCAACGGTCTCTATGCCCGTCAGGCTATCATCTGCCGTGCGCTCGGCATAGATGCGTGAGATCAAAAAAGGATACTTCATATAGAAACAGATTAACGAAGTAAAAGTTATGACAGTCTCAAAACAAGAACTCGCGGTCGCCGCTCTCCGCAACGGCACTGTGATCGATCATATACCCTCCGAATCGCTTTTCAAGGCCGTCAAGATCCTCGGTATCGAGAAACTTACCGGTGCTGTCACTATCGGCAATAATCTCGACAGTAAGAAACTCGGCAAGAAAGGTATCATAAAGGTTGCCGATGTGTTCTTTCCAGAAGCGACGCTCAACCGCATAGCCTTGATTGCCCCGACTGCAGTGGTCAATATCATACGTGACTATGAAGTGGTGGAGAAATTCCCCGTGACTCTTCCGGAAACGATAGTTGGTATTGTCAAGTGCGGAAATCCCAAGTGCATCACCAACAATGAGCCGATGCGCACACGCTTCCATGTCATTGACCGTGACGACGTGACTATCAGCTGTCACTACTGTTCGCAGGCGGTGCGCAGCATCGATGCTAAAATTATCTGATGAATCAATCCTAAAAACCTTTCGGCCGACGCAGTTCATGAAAGTCTCTTGGAAACCGGGCACGATGATCTATCCTCTCCCTGCAGTGCTTGTCAGCTGTGGTGATGAGGCTCACAACAATATATTTACAGTGGCATGGGTAGGTACGCTGTGCACAAATCCGCCTATGTGTTATATTTCCGTCCGTCCCGAACGATTTTCTTATCCGCTTATAAAGGAGCAGATGGAATTTACCATCAATCTTACCACTGCTGACATGGCACGTGCCACGGATTGGGCCGGTGTGCGTTCCGGCCGGGATTATGACAAATGGAAGGAGACCGGTCTGACTCCGGTCAAGGGTGTCAAAGTGTCTGCGCCTTACATAGCGGAGTCGCCTGTGTGTATAGAATGTCGGGTTAAAGAGATAATGCGTCTCGGCAGTCATGACATGTTTATAGCCGATGTCGTCAACGTACTTGCCGAGGAGTCACTTATCGATCCTGAGACCGGAGCTTTCGATCTCGGAGCGGCAGGACTCGTCAACTATTCCCACGGTCACTATTTCGAACAGGGTCCGGAGATAGGGCGGTTCGGCTGGAGCGTGAAGAAAAAATGATTGATTCCACCGGAATTACCGTAAAATAAGTAAAGACCAAAACATTATTCATTATATTTATCTATGAAAGAGGACAAAGTTATCTTCGACATTATCGAGCGTGAGCATCAGCGTCAGAAAAAAGGCATCGAGCTTATCGCATCCGAGAATTTCGTCAGTGATCAGGTGATGCGTGCCATGGGTTCGTGTCTTACCAATAAATATGCCGAAGGCTATCCGGGCCACCGTTACTATGGCGGTTGTGAGGTGGTTGATGAGTCTGAAAGTATAGCCATCGAACGCCTTAAAGAGCTCTTCGGTGCAAAATGGGCCAATGTCCAGCCCCACTCAGGTGCTCAGGCCAATATGGCAGTATTCATGGCTTGCCTCAATCCCGGTGACAAGTTCCTCGGTCTCAACCTCAGTCATGGCGGACACCTTTCACACGGTAGCCCTGTCAATTTCTCAGGTCTGATGTTTCAGGCTCTTGAATATAACGTTGATCGTGAAACCGGTCGCGTGGATTACGAACAGATGGAGGAAGTGGCACGCCGCGAGCGTCCCCGTCTTATCGTAGGTGGTGCAAGTGCCTACAGCCGTGAGTGGGACTATGCGCGTATGCGTCGTCTCGCCGACGAAATTGGTGCTATTTTCATGGTTGACATCGCTCATCCTGCAGGTATGATTGCAGCAGGTCTCCTTGACAACCCGATAAAGTATGCCCACATCGTTACATCTACTACTCACAAGACTCTCCGCGGTCCTCGCGGCGGTGTGATCATGATGGGTGAGGACTTCGAGAATCCGTGGGGAAAGACCACTCCCAAGGGTGTCGTGAAGATGATGTCGCAGTTGCTTGATTCGGCTGTGTTCCCCGGTGTGCAGGGCGGTCCGCTCGAACATGTCATCGCCGCTAAGGCTGTGGCTTTCGGTGAGGCTCTTGCTCCTGAGTTCCGTGAATATCAGCTTCAGGTTAAGAAGAATGCAGCCGTCCTCGCACAGGCTCTTATGGACATGGGCTACAATATCGTTTCCGGCGGTACTGATAACCACTGTATCCTCCTTGATCTCCGCACCAAGTTCCCCGATCTTACAGGTAAGGTGGCTGAGAAGGCTCTCGTACAGGCCGATATCACTGCCAACAAGAACATGGTTCCGTTTGATTCACGCAGCCCGTTCCAGACTTCGGGTATCCGCCTCGGAACACCTGCGATCACTACACGTGGTGCCAAAGAACCTCTCATGCTCGAAATCGCAGAAATGATCGACACTGTGCTCCGCAATCCGGAAAGTGCCGAAAATATCGCTGCTGTACGTGCTAAGGTAAATGCTACCATGCAGCCTTATCCGATGTTCGCCTATTGATCGTCAAATCCGTATAAGGTCGGTTAAATAAGCGTCATCCGTAACGCTTAGTAAAATAAACAAGGATGAGCGGTGTTTTTGAAGCACCGTTCATCCTTGTTCATTTTGCCATAATATTGTTGTTTAGTCGAATATTCCTACAAGAGTGCTTTTGTAGGCTTGGAGTGCCGATTTCAGGGCCGGGATAACTGAATAGTCGGTGTCTGCACCGGCATAGGTCATATCCCATGTGAAATCCCCGTGGTTCATTCGGCCGGCACCGTAATAACCGGTGACGACTGACGGTACATCGATTGCCGATAGGGGAGTGTAGGCATACATCAATGTCGGGTCTGTGTCAAAATTATTATAGGTGTTGTTGCCGTGAATGGTTTTATAGGTCGATGGTACTTGCTCATTTTGCGCAGAAGCCTCATAACAGTCAAATGACCGTGCGCTGACCGTCTGTGTGATCGGTAGTAATCGGTCGTTTCCGACAGTCTCCGCATAGACATTTCCGTAACTTTTGATCATGCCTCCGTCTTCCTTGGAAAATGTACCCGCACTTCCTTCCGGATCATGTCCCTGCTGAGAGATCAACATGGGATATTTGGATGAACGGAAGAAATTGTTTTCAACAAATACGCTCGCACCCATTGTCGCGCCAACCCCGTATTTCGCACATCCGTCAAAATAGTTGTTCCATACATGTACGCTCATGGTCCGGATGCGGGGATGACGGGAGTCACTGTGGTCAAACCAATTGTGGTGATAGTCGATATAATTCGGTCCGCTTTCACTCTTCATGCCGCAGAGGGAGCTTTTACCGCTGTCGTGGAAACGATTGTAGGCTACGGTTATGTACTGTGAATTGCTCTTTATGTCGATAGTTCCGTCTCCCTTGGCCTGATCGCTGTCGCTGCCGGTGTTGCCGTAGAAGAGGTCAAGGTGGTGAACCCAGCAGTTACGATTGTTGGTGTCGATGGACACGCAATCATCCATACAGAGCATATTTGCGAAATTGCGTAGCTCCACCGAGCAGGCATTCCTCAGGAGGAAACCGAAACCCCATGTTGTGGCATCCTCACCGATCCCCTCGATGGTGATATTCATCGGGATTGTGTTGTTTTTACCCTTGACCTGCAGCCCTTCGGCCGAACTGCTGATCTTGTCAAGATCATCCTTCTTGATGAGTCCGATTAGGCGGATGGCCAGCGGTCGTGTCTCCAGTCCTTTCTGATAGGCATCAATGATGGCCTGCAGTCCGGTGATCAGAGTTCCGTCGCCGTCCTTGTTGCTCTGCTTTACCTTGCATGTGACGGTTTTGGCCGTCGAAGTGGTTACATAGATTACGCGGGCGTCATCTTTGAGCGTGCCGTCATCCTTGTATGCACCGACACCGCTGAAATTCAGATGTGCGAAGCCACTGCGGTCGTATGCCCTTACCTTTATGCCTTTTGCCTCGCTTGCCTGTTCAGGATTCTCATTGCCATTTATGACAGGTATGACTTTCATGCTGTAGATCCCCTCCGTGAGTCCGGGCATGTCGGCACGTCCGTAAGTCCCATAGTTGCGGACAAGCTCGCGGTCAATGGGGGTATAATCGGCATAACGGCCTCCTTTAATATATACACGATATCCTGTAGCACTGTCGAGGAGATCCCATTTGCAATACGCATTTTCGAGCCATCCTCCGGCGGCTGTCATATTGATACCACCGTTGACGATCTCGGTTTCATCAGCAGTTTCCGGTGATTTTGTGAAATTTATGGAAGTGACGTTTTTAACATATTCATCTTTCCAATCTCCGCTTTTAGGTCGGACCGTTACTTTTCCATTGCTTTTGTCAAGCTCGACTTCTTCAAGTTGTGAAGTATCATAGCATTTCAGATCGCCGTCCGACTTTTTTAGAAGAATCTGTTTGGCTGTCAGGTCAAGTCTGACGGAGTGATCTGTTTCGCTGTTCTGAGCGTTGCCAGCTGTAACACATAGCGTAAAAGCCGCTGTGAGGATCAGAGGTAATGTGTGAGAGGTGAGAGGTTGTTTCATTTTATATATACTTTCTGTCCGTTAATGATGTAGATGCCTTGTTTAAGTCCTTTCGGAGTTTCACCGAGATAACGGCCCATGATGTCATACACACCGTTTACTTTTGCAGGATCTGCTGTAGTCATTTCGAGAGCGGAGGATGCTTCGTGGTCGAGAGTTATAATTACGGCATCCATTTCGGCTGTCTGTGATGTCGTGTCGCTGAATGTGAGTGTGACGAGATTGGATTCAAATGTAAGTTTTATGAGATCTTTTCCGACGGGTTGACCGTTGATAGTGGTCATGATCTCTGTATCGGCAAACACGTTTTGCGAAACTATGATTGCCATAGTGCATAGCACCGGTTTTAAAAATTTCATGGTGTGGAAATTGATGTCTGTGAGAGGAGAGTTAAGATTGGTGCAGGGGAGAAATAATTTTAAGAGTAGATATGTCGGACAATGGATTGCCGGCATACCCACTCTCTGAGTCTTTGCCTTTACGGTATATGTATGGACAGGCTGGAATCGGTCTGGAAAGCTTTTAGTTCTTTTCCTTAAGCAGATCACGGATTTCAGTAAGCAGGACTTCTTCCTTGGTGGGTTCGGGTGCTGCTTCGGGAGCGGGTTCGGCCTCTTTGCGCTTGAGCTGGTTGATGGCCTTGATGGCGATGAAAATACAGAAGGCTACGATGAGGAAATCAACGATGGTCTGAATCCAAGTGCCCCAGTTGAGGGTTACTTCAGGCTTGATAACCTCCTGCGTAGTGCCGTCGATTACGGCTTGCTGAATCACGAATTTGTAATCGGTAAAATTCATGCCTCCTGTGGCCACACCGACGAGCGGCATGATGATATCATCGACAAGGGATGAAATGATTTTACCGAAGGCTGCGCCTATCACAACACCGACAGCCATGTCGATGACATTGCCACGCATGGCAAATTCTTTGAATTCTTTGATTAAAGACATAATGTTGAATTAATTATTTGTTGAAGCAGACATAGGGGGTCGGGTAGTGGACTGAATAAAGCATACCCAACACGCAATGATAACAAATGGGTGTGAAAAAATGTTTGTGGTTTGCAAAAATAAATCAAAAATAAATTATTTCCATCCTTTGCAAGCTTTATTTAGCTTTTTTATCCAAAATGCGATAAAAAACGACATTATTATTATTCCCAAATCAAAAAAATAATAGTAACTTTGTGGCGGTTTTAAAGAGCGCGTCGTCTGTAAGCAGGTGTGGGGATGTCCTCATTTTGTAAGACGCAGACTTTTTAATCCCGCGGTTCAATACTTGTTTCAATAGGAAAATATTTAAAAACCCAATTTTTTTATAAGAATTATGACAAAAATAGGTATTAATGGATTTGGCCGTATCGGTCGGTTCGTTTTCCGTGCTTCAACTAAGCGCGATGATATCGAAGTAGTAGCAATCAACGACCTCCTTCCCGTTGACTACATGGCTTACATGCTCAAGTATGACACCATGCACGGTAAGTTTGACGGCACTGTTGACTTCGATCTCGAAAAGAGCCTCCTTATCGTTAACGGTAAGCCCATCCGCGTAACTGCATGCAAGAATCCCGCTGAAATTGGTTGGAGTGCAGTAGGTGCTGAGTACGTTGTTGAATCAACCGGTCTCTTCCTCACTAAGGAAAAGGCTCAGGCTCACATCGAGGCAGGTGCTAAGTATGTTGTTATGTCAGCTCCTTCAAAGGACGATACCCCCATGTTCGTATGCGGTGTTAACCAGAACAGCTACGTTAAGGGTACTCAGTTCGTATCTAACGCTTCTTGCACCACTAACTGTCTTGCTCCTATCACCAAGGTGCTCAATGACAAGTTCGGCGTTGTTGAAGGTCTCATGACTACAGTTCACTCTACTACTGCTACTCAGAAGACTGTTGACGGTCCCTCTATGAAGGACTGGCGTGGTGGCCGTGCCGCTTCAGGCAACATCATCCCCTCTTCAACCGGTGCTGCTAAGGCTGTAGGTAAAGTTATCCCCGAACTCAACGGTAAGCTTACCGGTATGTCAATGCGTGTCCCCACTCTTGACGTATCTGTAGTTGACCTCACTGTCAACCTCGCTAAGCCCGCTACTTATGAGGAAATCTGCGCTGCCATGAAGGAAGCTTCTGAAGGCGAACTCAAGGGTATCCTCGGTTACACTGAAGATGCAGTCGTTTCAAGCGACTTCCTCGGTGATCCCCGCACTTCTATCTTCGACAAGAACGCAGGTATCATGCTGTCTCCGACCTTCGTTAAGGTTGTCAGCTGGTATGACAACGAAATCGGCTACTCTAACAAGGTGCTCGATCTCATCGCTCACATGAAGCAGGTTAACGGCTAATCCCCGTAGATAAATACCTACTTTACAAATAGGAACTTCCATCGTCCCTGCCGGATTCCCGGTGGGGACGATATTTTTTTCTATAATTGCTATTAAAAATAGGATAAAACGGATACTTTTTATCCATTTTATGGGGAAATAGAATAAAAAAGATGAAAATATAATAAGAATATTGAAAAAATGTCATATATTTGCCACGAGATTTAGCAATTGTCTGTAATTCCGAAATCCATAAGGTCTTTGTACCTGAAATCAATAATTTATAACCAACCAAAACATTATTTCATTCATGAAGAAAATTTTTACTCTTCTTGCAGCAGCTGCTATGACGCTCTCTGCATCTGCTGAGGTGATCTACTCTTGGCAGTCTGAAGGTCCTGATGCCGTAAAGCAGGTAGGTGGCACAGCTTCTGCTAAAATTGACGAAGCACGTGTGAATTATGCAAACGCAGTCAATGGTACTACTTACTATACCATCTGTCTTTGCGGTAAGAAAGGCACATATCCTGAGTCAGCTTACGTTAATGTCGCTCTTGATCAGGCTCTCGCAGAGGGTGATGTAATTTCTGTTACAGCTTACCGTAACAAGAATGAGTCCGGTAAGGCTGTGACTGTTGAATTCCTCTTTGATGGAAATACGGATAACTCTATCGCTTCAACCGAACAGTTTGCCAACATCAATCCTGATGGTGAAGCCGATCCTGCTCCCAGCACTCAGACCTTTACTGTTCCCGCATCTGCTGCCGGCTGCAAGTTTTTTGATATGACCCGTGGTTCTGCAGGTACTAACCTCTTTATCACTAAGCTTGAGATTACCCGTGGTGGTGCTGAAGAGCCCGCTCCCGTTGAAGGTGAGACTTTCTCAATATTAGGTTCCGGTTCAGGCATATTTAATAAGGCTTTTGATAATTATGTAATGCCTTTTGAATTTGATATTGCTACAATGACAGGTACTTTCAAGAACTTTATCGGAAGTAACACTACTGTAGCTCTGCAGTGGGTACTTGCTAATGAGGGCGCAGATCCTACACAGACAAACACAATGTTTAACTCTAATCCCGTAAGCGGTCTCGGTGAGATCCAGACTGTTGCCGGTTACTACAAAATGTGCTCCATCAATGACTTTAACGGTAGCTTTATCTTCAAGCAGGATGGCGTGAATTTTGGCAAAATTGAAAATATCCTTGTAGGTGTTGATTTTGCAAGCCCCATACAGATTATCGAAAATGCAGAGCACGAAAAATTCTATGAGGTAACCATCATGATCGGTGGTGCTTACTCAAAGTGGGATGCAGAAAAATCAGAATGGGTTGCTTCCGGTGAGAATTATATCAGATTCATTTATGCTGTTCCCTTCCCCGCCAGTGAAGGTGGTGAGTCTGCAATCGAGGCAATCGAAGCTGCTGACGAGAACGCTCCCGTTGAATACTACAACATTCAGGGTATGCGCGTGAATGAGCCTGCTGCCGGTCAGCTCGTCATCCGTCGTCAGGGTTCTAAGGTGTCCAAAGTGATCATACGCTAATCTTAGCAATGAATAATTAGGTGGTTGTATCAGAATTGATAATATAGTCTGTCCTTGCACTGGCCGAAATTTAAGGCAATGTGATTCAGGTTACGGCGTAGAATTCGGCCAGCACAAGCGTAGGCTCTACAACTGAGTTGATTTTTGATACGGCATCTTTTAAAGAAAATAGCAGGGCTGAATGACAAATTTACGTCATTTAGCCCTGCTTTAACATTAATTAACAAAAATGGGGGGGGTAATTTTTAGTTTTTACTTAACTTTGTACAGTTATTCCGCTTTGCTGGATTAGCAGTTGTTATTACAGGTAGAATTTAAGACAAAAAATGGTCAATGACCATCATTTGAAATATCGACTAAGACTAATTAGAAATATACGTTAGGTTAATTATTTATAACCGAGAGTGCTCGGGTTTCACGGAGGCAGTGATGTTTATGTGACGCCCGACCTCTTATTTTTATACCTATCCGTAAGGTGTATTCCATCGGTCGGTGGGCGGCCCTACGGAGTAGGGAGGCAAAATAATATTGTATCAGCGGGCAGTTGATTTACTGTCCTCTTCAAACATTTTTACTTCCTCCCTGACTTGTCTGCGCAGAAGCAGTAGCGTGATCATGGTCGGAAATGCCATAAGTGCATAGAATAGATCGCAGAATCCGATGGCGACACCTAATGGGATCACTGCGAACACAATGAGTGTGATTATGAAAAACCACGTGTAGAATCTGGCTTTACGCTCTCCGAAAAGATATGCCGCACAGCGGTTGCCATAGAAACTGTAACTGAACATGGATGAAAGCGAGAAGCAGAGCACGATCACCATCAACAGAAATTCACCCATCGGTATGGCCTTTCCGAAAGCTTTCATGGCCACGTCAAGACCCTTGACACCCTCAACAGCCTGAAAGTCGCCGCAGAGAAGCAGGGCGACAGCGGTAAGTGTGCAGACAAGGCCGGAATCGATACTTGGCCCAAGCATGGCTATAAGACCTTCACGGACGGGTGATGCATTGGCTGATGCTCCGTGCATGATGGTAGCCGTGCCGACACCTGCATCGTTAACCAAGGCTGCACGTCTCGCGCCGATAATGGCTATGCCTGCAAGCGCGCCCCAACCGGCACGCAGATTGAATGCCTCGGCGAATATGCTGCGGAACACTCCGGGAACTTCACTGATATGTGTGGCGATTATATAGACGACACTTATGAAATAAAGTCCGACCATGAAGGGTACAAGCCACTGGGCCACTCCGGCTATGCGTCTGATTCCACCGATCACTACGATAGTCACTGTTAGTGCGATTCCAAGTCCGACAAGGAGACGGAACGACGACTCGTGGCTCCAGCCTATGGCGGATGTCAGACCGGAAATGACTGCGTTGGAGCGAAGCCATTCGGGAGTGGTGAACGCGCTGACCATCGCTTCGGTGAGCTGATTGGCATTCATGATACACAGTGTACCGAGCATACCGGCGACAGCAAATGTGATGGCGAGCCAATGCCAGCGTCTGCCGAGTCCGCGGTCAATGATATACATTGTTCCTCCGTCAGTGCCACCGTCGGCTCTCATGAGTTTGTGGCGCGTGGTGAGGACGCCTTCATGAAACTTGGTTGACATGCCGACGAGGGCACTCACCCACATCCAGAATATTGCTCCCGGACCGCCCATTACAAGGGCTATGGCTACACCTGCTATGTTGCCCATCCCGACCGTGGCAGCCACAACGGACATGAGTGCCTGAACGGATGATATCTGTGATCCGGATTCGCGTGACTTTTTACCGCGAAGTTCGCGGATGGCGTCGGGCAGTTTGCGCACGGACACCATCCCGGAATAGAAGAAAAGGAAGAATCCTCCTCCGATGAGCAATATGAAGAGGGGATAGCCGCAAAGGAAATCGGCCAGCGTGGTGATAAAGCATTTTACCATGATCCGCTTGCGCCTCCACCGCCGGTCATGCCTCCACCAAATGAGCCGCCGGAGAAACCGCCACCTCCTCCGTGTCCGCCGAGCGTACTGCCGAGGATTGATCCGGCCACGGTAGCTGCGGCCGGATCGGGCTTTTTGGCGATACGGAAACGTTTGTTATGCTGATTCCCGCAGTTCTTACACATATAAATATCGACTCCTTCACCTTCGGTGCGGACTGTGGGTTGACGGAGTGTGCGACGATCGACAAGCGACATGGCACGCGCACCACAGCGGTCACAGACAGTGTAGTTTGTCTGGCGGTTGATATAGGGTAGAATTTCCGTCTGATAGCATTTGGGACAGTGCCACACGTCGTAGTCAATGGAATTAAGACGCTCTTCGGTGTCCTGCGCCGGAGTGAGGAAGTCGTTGTCGTGCTCCTCGTCGATGAGTTCCATCTGAGTACCGCAGTGGGGACAGTTGCGCTTGTGGCGACGCACACGCTTCATCTTCCATGCAAGAAGCAGGAAGGCGGGGAGTGCCATGCCCAAGGAGAGGAAGGTAGCGAAGAGTACAAGTGTGCGGTACTGGTCGAGACTACGGTAACGCTGCACATCGTCAAGACGACGTGACGATGAGATGGCATACATCACCAGAATCAACATGGCCACCCCCACGACTGCTGCAAAACCGAGAAAAAGATTGAAAAATTCTGTGCCGGAAAGGTCGTCGTCAGCCCTCCGGGAGTCATTGGCATATTTCGATTTCAGTTCTTCGGCCACGTTCGGATCGCTGAGTGCTCCGATGATGGTGGATATTCCGGCTATCGTGCCTTCGTCATAGTTGTCCTCGCGGTAATAGGGGAGCATCTCGTTGCGGATGATGCGTCCGGCAATTATGTCGGGGAGCACGCCTTCTACCCCATAGCCGGTACGGATGATGACCTTATGGTCGTCGCGCGAGAGGAGGACGAGGACACCGTTGTCATTGTCTTTCTTACCGATTTTCCACTTTTCAAACAGGCGCGTTGCAAATTCATCCGGCGTCATCGAATCATCGACCTGATCGACAGCGACAACGACAAGTTCGGCGGACGTATTGTCCCAAAGCGATCCTATTGCTGAGTTTAGACGGCTGACTGCCGCCGGCGAGAGGACGTTGGATGGATTAGAGACATATTGAGTCCGGTCAGCCACGTGGACATTCGGCACTTCATCGACTGTGATTGCCTGAAGGGGGAGTATGGCTGCGAGTATGGCGATGAGCAGTATATAGAATCGTTGACGGGTGGTCTTCATGTGTTGTGATTATAGTGGAGTGGGGGATCAGTTGTTGATTTTCAGGCTCATTCCGCTTAACCGGCGGTAGAGGTCGAGCGCATAGACATCGGTCATACCGGAGATGTGGTCGAGCACAGCCTGTATCTTACCGTAGAGCGACGGGGATTGGGTCTCGTACTGCTGCGGGACTTTAGCGAGGAGCAGACGCGAGTAGTTTAGATCGGGGTAGCGGACAGCTTTGACGAGTTCGTGGATCAGGAAGGAGATGATGCGTGTACCGGCGAGTTCGATATCCACCACATCGCCGGAACTGTAGATCTTTTTCCAAGAGAGGGCTTCGCAGTCGCGATAGGCTTTGCGTTCGAGCGGAGCGATATGATTGAGAAGCGATCCCTTGAACTGTCCGCACAATATTTCCTCCTCATGCTCGATGAAGGTCTCGGCACATCGGTTGACAAGGACACCGATTATGCATGAACGGAGATAGGCTATCTTTTCGTTAGGATCATCGACATCCGCCATTATGCGCACGATGTGGGCGCGGCGGGCCTCGTCGAAGTAGTTTAGGAATAGAGGGATGACTTCTTCCGTAGAGAGTATCTTTAGTTTGTGCGCGTCCTCGATGTCCATGATTTCATAGCATATATCGTCGGCTGCCTCAACGATATATACGAGCGGGTGGCGTGAGTATCTGATCTGGCCTGCAGGTTCTTTTAACGGTATCATGCCGAGTTCGTCGGCAACTTTTATGAAATCGTCCTTTTCGGAGGTGAAAAAGCCGAATTTGCCATGATTACCGGCGAGAGTTGAGTCGAAAGGATATTTTACGATTGACGCGAGAGTGGAGTAGGTCATGGCGAATCCTCCGGGCCGGCGGCCGTTGAAACGGTGGGTGAGGAGTCGGAAAGCATTGGCATTGCCTTCGAAATGTGTCAGATCGGCCCATTGTTCTGGCGTCAGTTCTGCTTCAAGTATTCTGCCTTCGCCTTCACTGAAATATGTAGAGATGGCTTTCTCACCGGAATGTCCGAAAGGAGGATTGCCGAGGTCGTGGGCGAGGCAGGCAGCTGCTACGATCTCGCCGATGGAGTCGAGTTTGCTTACCCAAGGTTCGGAGGCGTATTTCTCGCGTAGGACACCGGCTATCTCACCTGCCATCGAACGTCCTACACAGGATACCTCAATACTGTGAGTGAGGCGATTATGGACAAAGATACTTCCGGGTAGCGGGAATACCTGTGTCTTATTCTGGAGACGGCGGAAAGGGGAGGAGAATACAAGGCGGTCATAATCGCGCTGAAAGTCGCTCCTCGATCCCTTCTTAGGATCGTGGAAGTGCTCAAGCCCGAAACGCTTGTCGTTTATCAGCCTGTCCCATGACATTGTTTGCATATAAGAGGAAGTATTTTAGAGGATTTGGAAGATAGAGTGAGGAGTGAATAAGAAGTTGAGTATGCGAAGTTAATGATTTTTCGAGAAATAATAAGTCCTCTTTTCAAATTTTAGAAATGAGGATGGAAAAGTACTGCTCAAAATTCAGTCAGTGGAAGGTGGGATAACGCAGTATTTCCTGTAGGAGATACTGATTAAGAGTATAAACAATCAAGAGCGTGAAAAAAATTTGCACAATCCGAATTTATTCCATACCTTTGTAGCCGTAATAAAGCTGTATAATCATTTTTTTTGTGTGATTGAATCCGTATGGCAGAATTACGACAATAATAGGAGTGATGCTCGAGTGGCTGAAGAGGCACGCCTGGAAAGCGTGTAGTCGTCAAAAGCGGCTCGCGAGTTCGAATCTCGCTCACTCCGCAAAAATTACCGCAGAATATCATTTTGGTGATCTGCGGTAATTTTTTTGTGCTAACGAAACTAATTCATTCGGTTGATGTGGATTTTTAATTTCAGTAGAAAAATCGGGGGTAAAAATAAAAGTATAAGGACCGATTCTCTCAAAGCGTTTAAAGTCCATGATGCTTTGTAGGAACCGGACCTTTTTAGTTGATTTTATCTGAATTAACTTGGCTAATATCTGGAAGAGAGCATTGTTTCTGATAGTAATAATTTATCGGATAGCAATAAATTTTAATCAAGCATATCTTCCGGTTGAAGGGAGGTGTATGGGCCGTCTTTGACTTCGAATATGGTGGACGGTTCTATGACTTCTATTCCGTGCCATTGTCCGGTCGGTATCTGTACACCATAATTCCCTATTGTAGGGTCGAGTAGGTAACGCTCGATCTGTGTGCCGAGGTCGTTATAGAACACAACAAACATCTTTCCTCGAAGTAACACGTAGGTCTCAGCGGTGTGCCTATGGCGATGAATCGGCAGGACCGTTCCTGGCAGTAATACGTTGACCAACCTCTGAGCCTTCGCTTCGAGGCTGTCGTGAAAGTTGTAATTCATCCGGAGTCGAGGACTCTCCGCGGCTTTTGCGGTTATTTTGTCAAGGAGTTCGTCATTGATAATCATGATTGTAATAACTTGGATTTTAGATACTCTTCATGGAGATGATAATTCTTCTTCATGAAGAGCAGATATGCTGTTGTAAGGGCCACGATGATTATTCCGAGATAGAGATAGTGATTTATAGGCAGATATATCAGTCCGGCAGATATCAGTAGCTGAATTGCCATATAGGAAGACGAGACGGTGGTATGGGGTATCTTCAGCTCGTTGGCCATTATCTGGTAGGCATGCTTGCGGTGGGCTTCCCCTAGATTCTCGTGCAACTGGATTCTGTGACAGATCGTAAGGATAGTATCAGCACCATATACTGCAAGAAAGACTATGTAGGAGAAGTCTTGAGTCTTGAGGATCAACAGACCTAAGGCAAACAGTAGGATGAATGCTATGGATATCGAACCGACGTCTCCTGCGAAGCATTTTGCCTTTTTGCGGAAATTGAAAAAGCAGAATACCATCAGGCTTATTCCAACTGTATAAAGGAAAGGTTGGCTGATAAAGTCGTATATTCCGTTCAGATATATCAGTGGGACCAGTACGGCAATTGAATAACCACCTGTGATACCGTTGATACCGTCCATGAAGTTGTAGGCATTAATAATGCCTACACATACTATAAGTGCGATCAACACCATCCACCAATCTTGAAGATTAAGTATCCCGAACTGGTAGAACATTAGGAAGATAGCCGTGAATTGTACAACTAAACGCACACTATCGGGGAGCGAATGGATGTCGTCGATGAAGCTTATCAATCCGACCAACGACAGTCCAATTATAAACCACGGATAGGTCAATCCGAAGAATGCTGCATAAAGCCAGGCTGCAAAGAGAAAGACTATACCTCCACCACGTAAGACGATGGTTTTGTGCGAACTACGAAGATTCGGTTTGTCGATGATATTAAATCTGTCGGCTACACGGAAGTATGCTAATTCAAGCAGAATCAGCATAACGGTAATAATAAGGAAAATCATTATGTGGTCTATTGATTTTGGAAACTCCGGATGGTCTCGGTCAATCCGTCCCGGGCATTTACCGGCATACTTTCAATATTCAATGCCCGTTTTATTTTTTCATTCGACACAATATAGTTCTCAGTAAGTTTGTCGAGTCTGAAAGTATTCAACGGCAGATGCAGGACATCTCCGATCCTTGCACCAAACCTGATCATGCCTTTGGGCAGATTCCATATATGGCTTTTCTTGCCCATTGCCTTACACATCACGTCAATAAGCTCGTTTGTGGATAATGCCTCATCGTCCGCCATATTGTAGATTCCGCTTTCCACCTTCATGCTCAGGAGCTTTTCGATTACAAATGAGAGGTTGTCGATAGACGTGAAGGTCCGCTTGTTCTCGAATGCACCAAGTGGCCAAGGAATCCCTTTTGAGATCACTCCGTAGAGGAGATTAAGATTGCCCTTGTTACCCGATCCATGAATCATGCAGGGGCGGAGAATTATCACATCCCTGTCCCCATACAGCTGAGGGGCTTCTTTCAGTCTGTCCAATATGTATTCTTCCGCCCGGACCTTGCTTTCACCATAAGGCCCGACAGGACACGGAGTAACGTCCTCGGTCAATATGTCGTCGGGAACTTTGTCCACCGCAGCCTTTACGGAACTGAAGAATATGAACTTATGTATGTCACGATTGGCTGTAAAATAGTTGAATATCTTTTTTGTTAAATCGGTATTTATTTTGAAGTATATGTCGGATGCCGACTTATTCTTTAGATCGTGTGCCTTACCTGCAAGGTGAATGATTGCATCAACCGGAGGAATCGTGTTATTTTCAAGATCCTCCCAAGAATAAGTCTTCTTGACACCATCCTTCTCAGGGGCCACTATATCCAGTCCATAAATCGTATTGTCTCCCTTAAGAGCGGCTACGAGATTAGAGCCCACGAAACCATGGACGCCTGTGATTAATAACCGTGACATTAAAATTAGATTGTATTTATTATCCTGATTAACAATATGATTATTTATTCCAACTCAATATTTCTTGATAATTTTAGCAGGACATCCCCCGGCTAACACATCCTTTGGAATACTTTTATTGACAAAAGAATGTGGAGCGATAATACTATTTTCTCCAATTGTGACCCCCGGCATAATAGTAGAACCAATACCTATGAATGCATTTTGTTTTATTATTACAGGTGCACTATTTACAATTCCACGCCCTGTATAATACATAGCATTATCATGCTCCAGAATTGTTGTGCGTGCGGTTACTACGACATTATCTTCTAATGTAATCATTGAAGGATGGACATTTCCGATAATACAAAAATATCCAATCTCAACATTTTTCCCTATTTTACATCCCCTACATTTATGGAAAAACACTCTCCATTTACGATATGGTAAAAACCATGCAAACATAAGCAATAACGACGGTAGTATTCGCTGTAAAAAATTGCCTTTTGCAAGATAATCCTGCTGTTTTTTATCTACATTCATTTAGGATTGAATTATAAATTTTGTCATAGCCTTTGGAAATTTTTTCCCAAGAATACGTTGAGATAAGATGAGAATATGCTTTATTTGCCCGATTTTTCATATCATCCATATTCGTTAATGCATATTCGATTTTAGCTGATAGATCATCAGCGTTATTACTCTTAAAAAATAGGACTTCATCATCATTGAAGATATCTCTATTTTCCTGTATATCGCTAGCGATTATCGGCGTTTTCATGGAAGCTGCCTCAAGTAGCTGCATGGACATTGTTTCAGCTAAAGAGGGGAATATGAATAATTTGCTTGATTGTATATATTTCATTAATACCGATTTATCCTTAATTAAGCCGGTATATTTTATATTTAACCCTTGAGAAAGATCTTTAATTTGGTCCTTAAATTCGTTGGGCGCCATTGACATGTCGCCTGCGATAACAATTGGTAATTTACAATTTATCTTGTGTAGGGCTGAAAGCATTATATGTAAGCCCTTTAATGCCATAATTCGTCCTGCAGCAAAGAAAATATAGTCGGTGCCAACATCTATTCCAGAGATCGGTTCATCAGTATTAATACCGTTAGGTGTGAATATAGATTTTTTTTTAAGTATATCTCTTGTCCGTTTTACTTCGTTTTTTGAGACTCCGGTAAGAAATGGAGCAAATTTAAGAAATACTCGATACTGAAGGAAAAAATATAGTCTGAATTTTTTCCATTTATCGTTCAAGGGGGTAAATGCTCCGTGAGTTGTCACAAGTAATTTTTTACCATACCTCAACCTGATCAGTGGAAATAAAAAAGAAGAATCACAATGATGGAAATGGACTAAATCATATTTTTCTCCAAAAAGCAATTTCCCGGTAGATTTAAAGTAATATAAAAGAGTATTTAACCGAGAATTAACAGACTTGAATACTATTTCGCGATATCCATCATAAGTTCCTGATTTTCTACTGGTATATTTATTGGTACAGAATACGGTAAAATCATATTTGTCAGTCAGAAAAGGTAAATAACCTTCAACTACTCTGGATATTCCATCCTGCGCCGGTAATCCTTTTGCTCCTATAATAGCAATTTTATTTTTCATCTAATAACTTATAATATGAGTTTGCGTATATTTCGAATGAATAATTATCTCTAAGCAATTGTTTGCTATTTTTTCCAAACGATCCAATGCTATTTTCTGCTATAATTAGCCGCTCTATGTTATCAGCAATACCTTTGAAATCCTGTATGTCATTCAGATATCCATTGATTCCCTCTTTGACTAATTTATCGTTATCTCCAACATTTGTGGCGACTATCGGTAGTTCGGCATCAAGAGCCTCCATTATGGAGTTACTTGTACCTTCATATAATGAAGTCGATAAATAGATATCACTTTCGCAGAGATATTTGAAAATGTTTTGAGGATTAATTATAACCTTTACGTAATTATTTAGATCTAATTCATCGATCCATTGTCGGATAGCCGCTTCCTCATCACCATATCCGATAATTGTATAATATACCGGATGCCCCTTTTCAATAATAATCTTTATAGATTTAAGAGCTGTTAAGTAATCCTTTTGGGGAGTAAATCTTGCAACAGTGATAATATTTATAAATTCATGCGTTTCATCTTTTTTCTGCACATTATGAAAATTGATATAGCAATTGGGGATTACAATCGCCTTCTTACGGATGAATTTAGGAAATATGTTAAGACCACGATAATTATTGAATATTACCTTTGTAGAGAGTAGTGCCGAAAGTTGTTCAGAAAGACGTTTTGGAAATTCAAGATAAGCATTTCTGATACCCGGATATATCCTGTCAACACCGCACAATCGCCCCAATAAACAACCCCATAAATTAGTCGCTGTTAAATACGAGAATAGAATTTCTACTTTACTCTTTCTTAAAAATAAGGCTAATCGTATCATTTTTTTTATTAAAGAGCCTTTAAGGAGATAAAGTTCCGATTGTTTGAAGTCTCCTAATAGAAGTAATTCATTCTCAATGCCTAATTCTGAATTAAACAATATGAAATATACCTTATAATTTCGCTTCTCAAGTGCGACTTTTAGTAGGACAGCTTGCTTTTCAGCTCCTCCCTTTTTTAATGTCGGGATAAGTATTGCGATATTCCTCATTGAAATAGAGTATTAAGATTATGAAGTCATCCAAACTTTTTTGATTTGTAAAACGAATAATTCCTTAGTTATCACTATAGGTGTTCTTCTTTGGCGATGCTCAGATATGGCTGACGATTTATCAAAATCTGTATATTAAGGTATAGTAACTCGATATGGTGAATTTCTGCGGAAGTATACGGTATTTTAAATTCTTACAGCTAAATTTAACTTCGATAAATCGGTTTAGATGACTTCTCTATTTAATATTGGAGCGGTATGTCCTCCTCTCAAAAAAATTCCTAATTTCCTTAATTCCATAAGCAACCAAAATACTCACTATAATCAATAATAGACTTGAAATATATGGATGGAATTTTTGAAATACTTCATATTGAATCATAAATTTTAGAATTACACCATGAACCAAATATACCTCAAGGGATATGAATCCAATAAATACGAGTAGTTTATATTGAGGAAAGGAAAGATAACGCATGATCATATAGGTAAGAATAGGCACTGTATTAATAATAAGTACATCTATTATTCGGCTATTAAGCAAGCTTAAACCTATAATCATACACACTGCTATATCAAAAATGAAATTGAATTTAACCATCAAAGGCGTTATCCTCTTTTCATATACAGCAATCCAGTATCCCGTAATAATCGAAGGTGTCGATATATACCACCATCCTCCGAATCTCAGTATAAAAACGACTATTATACCTACAATCGTCAGTCCAGTAAACAATATACCGGTCTTTACCAACTCAGCCTTTGAAATCTTTGCAGAAAAATAAAACGCGAGATACGTGTATAAAATAACATATATAAACCATGAAGCCGGCAATGGTGGATAGCCATCCTTCATTCTTTCAACTATTTCTTCAATTGATACGGTCTCTACAAAATCTTTAATAATTATAAAAAGGAAAGTCAAAATCAAGAATTCCGGTAGAATCTTTCCCAATCTTTTCGGCACAAAGCCTCTCAAATATCTTCTGCCATTACTTTTCAATGATTTCGCAAGACCATATCCAGTCAGAAAGAAGAAAACAGCTACGACAGGCGCACCAATTGTATGGAACGCTTCTATCGGTATGAATAATATTCTATTAATGGTGTTTCCTGTTGTTAGTACACACTTCTGTGAAGCATGATGAAAAACAATGAATATTGCAAGGAGGCCTCTAAGAGGGAGTGTGGATTTAGAGTCAAAATCATATAATACTGTTCTCTTATTCTTAATCTTAATGATTATAAGGCACAAAAATAGCACTAAAATTAGATCCATAAATTAAAACTAGGATTCTATTAAGTTATAGGGAAGCCCACTATAATTTCTACTGAAGTATGCTAGACTCAAATAGAGGCATCTAAATTTAATTTCTCTAAATTAGTTTAGACGACTTTATTGTAATAAATTTATAAGAATTGCATTGTTATGATTTTTCCGAGAATAAACAGTTCTGAATAAAGGAAAGGTAATAGTAGGATCCAGTTTAATTGCTTGTTTGAGATCAATTTTCGTTGATTAAGATAGGATAATATCAGACATATCGGTATTCCGGTCATATATAAATATCTATATCCAATTACCCATAAACCAAGAAGATTGTTGTTTGCAATGATGAGTATGGCTACAGCAATTATCATTATCGCTGTAGTAATTGTTATTAGTTGCTGGATATGTTTAGGGATTTCTATGGTGATCTTTTTAAAATAGCATTTCCATAATATGATTAGCATACTAAGATAGAAACTATAATAACGTAAAGTCGTTATAATTTCCCACTTCCAGTTGAACTCCATTGTTATCTGGGAAGATGCATATCCTACAGCACTCTCTGTAAACGCGCTTTCTCCGATAAGTAAAACTCCCTCAATAATATTCCCCAATATGTATTTTATACCGATAAAAAATACTGGGAGAATTATAAGTGTCAGTAGTATTTTTCGTCTTGTTAAATGGATATAAATTAATGGCGTTAGTAAAATCGGGAGCAGAATACTTCTATGTGCCCAAAATGCAATGATAAATATAATGCCGACATACATGATTCTGCTTAATTTACTTCGTCTATCTGAAATAATAAGCAGACTTAATCCATAGTAATATAATGCCATTGCAAGTGAAACTCTGGCATAAGAAAATGTCAGCAGAAAAAAGACTGCAAATATGTATATGAATTTATTTCGGTTTAATTTTAATCTTACGGAAGTCCTATAAACTAAATAGAGTGCGCCACCCCAAATTATAAATCTGAATATTATATACGATCCAAAGCAAACGGAAGATATATATTTATAAATAGGATCCCTGAACTCCTCAATTTCCTCATAGAATATACGTGCAAAACTGAAATAGTCTGTATCCCAAAAGGCCACAAGACAAAAGAATACAACTAACCACCATGAGGAATAGTGTATCTGCTTCGCCCCTCTCCAGTTGTACAGTAAAAAAAATATTATATTTATCAGTATGAAATTGAACCAGAACTCGGATAAGGCAGTCCCGTTTACTCGAGGAATGTGGAGATTAAAATCCCAATTAAAAACAGATTGAGTTTCGCCCATTAGTTGATCACATGTTGGTTTTCATATTGCGTTTTGCAGCTATATAGACACTCACGCCTAAAATAATTCGGGCAAAAGCAATTGTACAGGCGGCACCGATATAACTATAGAAATATACTGCTGGGATTGTAATTAAGAATGATACAATCGAAACAATGATGGTGATATTTCTTAGTTCAGTTTCTTTCCCAATGATTATAAGGTAATTAGTCCCATATATATTAGTAATCGAATGGAATATTAGTGAGATGGCCAATATTCTTAACGGGATAATTGAACTTTCAAATGAATTATCAAGAAATATATGTATAAGGGTAGGAGCAAATACAATAAGAATAGTAGCTATTATTATTGTAAATAACATTTTTATATACACGAATGAATTGTGTTTTTCTATCCTTCTGGATAGAAACGGGAAAAATGCTCTACTTAAGACAGTTAGAAATTGAGCACCGATAGAATAAAATTTATTGGCTCCATCGAGATAACCATTCGGGATGCTTCCGCCATACATACCAAGTAGAAGCACGGAAAAACTTGTATAAAGATTGGGCATGAGATTATTTATGAACACGCTTGAACTCTTCTTCATGCTGTCAATTGTTGAAGAAAAGGAGGCCCACTTAAATTTAATGTTTAGTTTTTTCCGAACGATATATATACTGATTATTCCGGATAGGATATAACCACAACCATATAGCAATGGTTGATAGATATAGTCATCAGGCTTTTTTATAAATATAAATATCGCGACAGTAAACAGTAATTTCGATAGGATGTTTAGCACCGTTACCAGACGCATGTTTTCCAAACCTTGAAACAGCCATTCCGGAAATAATAGTTGTCCCAACACTATTGTAAAAGAAAAAATAAGTATGAGGGCATTAGAATAGAAGTATGGTATGCTTAAGATTAGTATCCCCGATATAACTAATGAAATGATGGTAAGGATTGTTTTACCGGTCATTACTGTACTGTAGATCTCTCCAATTATCCTTTTATCTCCTGAATTTTTAGCCACATCCCGAGTAGCTGTAAAATTGTATCCCCAATCAATAAAAGTCGAAATGTAAACAATCAGGGACATTGCAAATGCAATTTTACCAAATCCGGACACTCCTATCACTCGTGCAAGATAAGGATATGTTATAATTGGAAATATATATCCTCCGATTTGTAAAATAGTAAGATATGAGAAATTAGATACAACTTTTTTTGCATCTTTAGACTTTTTGATGTTTTCTATACGAGATCTGAGATTATGCATAAATCCACATCGATTGTTCGGCGTACTTTTTCAAGTAGAGTATTTATCCCCTTTTCTTATAATATAAATATAAATGGGATATGGGCTTAAGACAACTAACCATAGCCTTTGTCCTTTTATTTAAAGGAATATCTTCCAAGGGTATATTACATTTAGTAACTAAAAGCGAAAAACCCAATATTGTCCGTATGTATCTTTTTTTATCCCATTTTAATAATAGATCCGACTTTTCTTTCAGGGTATAGTAGAATTCAACCATTTTATTGGCAAGGATTCTTTTTTCTCCATCTAAACATCTGTTTAATGTATTTGAACAGAGTGAATTTGGAGTACTCATATAGATTCTTGTAACATCAGGGATAAAACGTGTTTTATATTTTCTGGCAGCTCTACTCCAACGAATACTTTCATCAAAATTTGTAGCATTGTCCATAAACATGAATTCAGATGGTACTGAGGCTTCATTGCGTAGAACTTCTACTTTCCTGCATCCAACCATTTCGCAAAATACCTTTAACTTATAGCTGACGGTATTGTAATCTGAATCAAAATATGGTGTCGGCAATATATCACCGACTAATTTACCGTTAATATCTTTGCATCTTGATTTGATCTCCCAAAATTTATCGTATTCAGCAGATTTTTCTAATTTAGTCCACTCCCGGTCAAAGATCGCAAGCATATCAGGTGTTATCGGATCGTCATCATCGGCTGTAACCACATATCGACCCTTAAATTTTTTAAGAGCAGCTGCCCAAGCTGTATGCTTACCTCCATTCCTTTTAGATACATACTGAATATTCAATATATTATCATTAATTATATTTGAAACAATTTCATCAGTATCATCTGCCGAGCCATCGTTTACTATAACCCATTCAAAATCTTTAAATGTCTGGGCTTTTAGTTCATTATATAATCGTAACAGCATTTGAGCCCGATTATATGTGGCTGTAAAAACAGAAAATCTATAACTATATTTAGAACTCATGATTAATATAATGAACAATAATTTTTATCCCAAATTTTATTGGAAATATGTAATTGAGTAATTTTTAATGGGAGTGTCGCCAAACATTACCAATCTCGAATCTTCCGATTAATCTTCGTTTCGGTTTGTTCAACCTATTTAATTAAGTGGCACTTTATTGTAAAGTATGGTTTATAGATATAATATAGAATTCTTCCTAACTGTGGGACTCTGAATGCAAGACCTTCATTTATACTATCCTGACATGGATTGCAATGTCCACAAGGCAATCCCCATACAGGGAAGTGGCAAAACCATGTATGCTTAACGGTATTAAAATGTCCCATTTCTTTAAGTCGTGCAACTTCTTCAACTTTAGTCAGATTCCATAATGAAATAGGGAGGTCGATATTAGAAAAGATGCACATACCATTATCTGTCGAAGAGTTTGGGTCTATTCTGTAAACCTTGTAGTCGCCATCGATGTAGGGTAATAATTTACATTCAGTTTCGATGCAGTTTACGGCTTTAGACCTATCGCTTTTTTCCAAACTCATTTCAAAACGAATGTTATTATGTAAGGCGTATCGCGCTATGAGATCATATTGATGACCTATGATATATTTTGAATGAAGTTCTTGAAATGCCTGTGTGATCCGATGGTCGATAGGGATATCGTCCATTTGGATTAACTTCACATCAAGTAAGGTCGCTTTTGTCTTTGGATGGGAACGAATGATATCTGATATTTGCGATATTGCGTTTAGTTCATATCTCTTTGATTTTCTTGCTGAGTCCTCTATATAATATGGTTGTATTATTACGTTCATTTGCGATAGCTCGATGACTCTAAAGCTCGAATCAAGGCCACCGGTCCATAGAATATTTACAATTCGTTTATTCATATTTCGGTTATATTATTTATTCGGTAAGTATAAGTTTTTTACCGAGTTCCAGATTCCAAGATTCCGGAGCAAAGCGTCCAAATCCGGATCCGGGGTAAAATGTTATTTCTCCAAAATATATTCTATCACCTATTACATATAGGTCAACCCGATTAAATTTGAAATTTTCTGATAATTCTCGGGCAACTTTGAGCATTTCTTCCAGAACGGATGGTTTTGGAATAACATTCGTCGCATTATAAGCATTCGGATTCAAACCTACAAACTCCATGTGATTCCAATGGATGTCAAAGAAGTCAATAGTTTCGTTAGTATGCCTATTTTGGATTACTTGTATATATTGGGGGATGCCATTAAAACAGAATATTTTATAATCAATCATTTCACCGCCATCTGGCATTTCTATTATTTCTTCTGCGATTATTTTTCTTTTAACATTCTTATATGGCCATTCCCTGTATTGCTTGTAAATATCAAATAATAATGACTTATAAATTTTTTTAGATGCTTTATCCTGATCAAAATATTTTTTGTCGGTACATATAACAACGCCTGTACTCCCACCTCCATGCGTTGTTTTTAGAACGAACTTTTGAGGTAGTTTTATAAAGTCTATATCATCAAACTTATCCCATTCACCTATTGTCGGAATAATATACTTGCTGCCAATTTTATTTTTCACCCAGTCCTTAACGCGACTTTTATCAACAAGCTGGGTCATAGTGTCATCTTTTTGATTAAGCTTTAACCATTGAATTTTTTCTTGAAATGTGATTGGATTGGAGAAGTTGATTGATTGACCGGTTTCTACAAAAAATAATAATTTTAGATAAATTTTATCTGGCAAAAATGTAAAGAAATGCCGAATTATATATGATAATATTTTTCGTGAATTAACTTTTTTCATTTGTATCTCAATATTGAAATAAGAATACAAGGATTTATGA
>NZ_JAIDBW010000051.1:0-26574 GCF_029056165.1 Duncaniella sp.
TCAAGTTCTTTATGTTCAGACTATCCACACTATACTCTTAATCTATGCACTCACCCACCGTATAAATCCGCTGACCCATAATCACTACGATACAATACTGAATTTCTTCATAAACCGCTCGACAAATGCCGGAGCAGAATCTTTCAACGCCAAAGTCAAAGCATTCCGAAGTCAGTTCAGAGGAGTCACCGACATTCCATTCTTTCTATTCCGCCTTTCAAAGCTATGCGCCTAAAAATATTTCACACTCGGGTAGTGTTTTAACAATTCAACCGGGTTTTGCATCTGATCCGTTTTGCATCTGATCCTAGTTTTGTCGGGATGTGGTGGTGGGATAGAAATAAATAGAGAGCTAAATCATTTTGATTTAGCTCTCTATTTGAGTTGCCTTGGAAGGATTCGAACCCTCACAGGCGGAACCAGAATCCGACGTGCTACCATTACACCACAAGGCAATTTTGTTGTTTTGTCATCAGGAGTGGCGTTGTTTCCTTTTGACAGTGCAAAGGTAGGGGTAATTTCTGAACCCACCAAATTTTTTGGCAAGTTTTTTTCAAAAAAATTAAAAAATGATCATTTTTTATCAATTTCGGCCCAATAGCGGATGACAGTAATATATATTAAGGTGTAAACTGATGATGGGAACAAGGTGATAGTTAGACTTGATTGTAAGATTATATCTAATCTAAGACGTATTTTTCTCAAACAAATTATTAATTTTGCATCCGTAAGCTAATAATGCATCATAATCCTACATTTTCCAAATCCGTCTCCATCTATGCGAGTACTATTTTATATGATTATTTTGATGGTTGCGTCGGCCTGTTCGGTCGGTAACAGCTATCGCAATGAGCTTGATCGCGCTCAGGAGGAATTGATAAATGCTCCCGAACGCGCATTGGAGCGTCTTACCGTCATGGATGTTTCGGAGATAGATGATTCTGCCTCGATGGCCAAATGGGCTTTACTCTATTCAGAGGCTTTGTACAGAAACAGACTCGTCGCCCCGTCAGATACGATAGTGAATATAGCTATTGATTATTATAGCCGTCATTACGATGAAGCGGCTTTGCATAGGGCTGAGTCATTGCGTCACGACCTTATGGCTGCCGGAGACGAAAGGAGAGTGGATCGGACTCTCTCGGCGCAGTATCTACAGAAAGTCAGGGAATACACCTTATATAAGGAGCGAATCGTGCGGCAACGTGTGATATATTGCTCAGTCATACTTCTTCTGCTTGCCGGATCAGTGATTATATGGCTTATCGGCCGATTGAAAATACGCCGTGCTGAGACGGAAGCATTGTTGGCAGAGGCTTCATCGCTCCGTGCAATTGAAAGTGATAACTCGATTCTTAGGAGTGCGGTCAATGATCTTTTTGGTACTCGTTTTGCTTTGATTGACCGGTTGTGCAATACCTATTATGAGTCGCAGGGAACAAAAGCGGAGAAGAACGCTATTGTCAGTCAGGTAAAAACTGAGATTGAGGCGTTGCGGGCAGATGCCTCTACGTTCAGTTCACTTGAAAAACTTGCCAATACCGGACGGAACGGCATGGTCGATCTGCTTCGTGAGGCTATGCCTGAGATCAAATCTGATGAATATGCATTGGCCGTATATCTGGCTTGTGGTTTTTCAAACAGAGCTATTGCACTTTTGCTGGAGGAAAAGATCGAAACGATTTATAAGAGGAAATCCCGTCTAAAAGCCAAGATTGCGACTTTGCCCAAGGACTATTCATTGCATTTAGGCATGATTTTTACCGATGGTCAGAAAAATTAGGAATATGGGATAGTAATATGCTTATAAACAGGATGTTATAACATGTTGTGTCAGATGAGAAATTAGGTGGATCAGAATTGGAATAGATAACTTTGCATAAGTAATCCAATCTAAAAAGCTTATGTCAAAAGTTCGTTATTCCATCTTCATGTTTGCATCCTCATTGATTGCAACGGCTCAGTCAACAGACACAATTCCAACCGACAGTCTGACACGTGCATTAGACGAAATAGTGGTGACGGCTGATCAACCGACAACACGGCTTGTCGGAAACACGCTTGTATCCATAATTCCGGGTACACCTCTCGCAGATCTCGGCAATACTCTCGATGTCCTCGATCAATTACCGATGATAAGTGTGGCTGATGGTGCGGTAACTGTCAGTGGGAAAGGTGCGCCACTGATCTACATAGACAATCGTCCCGCTGATGATAGTTTTGATCTGCGTTCGTTGCGAAGCCGTAACATACGTAGGGTAGAGTTGATACTCAATCCCGGTGCCGAGTATGCCGGGGCAACGGATGCGGTATTGAAAATTACAACTCGTCGTCTGTTTGTCGAGGGACTGACTCTTGAAGATGAGACTCAAGGTAAGATAGCACGTTCCGCTACAGGCTATGAATTATTGACCCTCCGTTATTTTTTGAAAAACGGTAGTGAGTTCTTTGCGACGGGATTAGCTGCACACAACAATAATATAATGCGAGGAAATACCGTAAACACCCTACAGTATGATGGACACCCTGTAATTATCGGTAGCTCACAGGATTCCAAATCACCCTCAAATAATGTCAGCGCGAAGTTCGGATTTAATAAATCAAGCGGAGTCCGCTCATTTGGAGCATACTACAGAGTACTGCACGAAAACGGGAATTTCCTTACGCGTGGATCAGAGTGGCTTGACGATGAATTGCCTGTCGGACGTGATATTTCCAATCGCATTATAGCGACCAATCATTATGGGCAGATATATTACGACAACATTTTTTCTGACAAATTCCATCTGCATTTCGATGGAACGTTTGTCAACCGTAACAGTCATGCTGCACGGCTGACGGCCTATGCTGATCAGAATATCCATCCGGATGTCGCAGCTACTGAAAAAAGACATGCATTGCTGTATGGTGGAAGAGTCACGGCATCATATCCTTTATCGGCCGGTAAGCTTACAGTAGGATCGGAGGATTCCTATACCTCCACCCGCCTTGACTACCGGATGCTGAATGAGGCGATAGGTAGCTACATCCCATCATCACTTTCCGATGTATCGCAGACTTCTGTTGCCGGTTTTGCGAGTTATAACCGTAGGTTCGGACGCTTAGATATTTCAGCAGGTCTTCGCTACGAATACAAAAACTTTACTTATCGGCTTGAAGGAAAGAAAGATCATGATTTATCAAGAAAGGACAATCTCCTTACCCCTGACATATCCGTGACCTATGGCCTGAATGACAACGCTACGTCCATGATATCACTTTCCTATAAAAGTTTTACAGAACTTCCTTCGTATTCTCAATTGACAGGTGGACTGAACTATACGGGCAGACATGAAATCGAGGGTGGAAATCCGGCATTACGTGACGGACGCAGCCACCAACTGACGCTTATGGGAATGGCTGGTGACTTCATTCTTCAGGCAGTGTTCTGCCGTTCGCTTGATTCCTATGGTTTTATTAAGCGGGTCTATCCGGCGGATGATCTTCAACTTATTTTCCAACCGATCAATTTCAATGTCTCCTGTGCATGGTTATATTTTGTCTGGCAAAGAAATATCAGGAATTGGCAACCGTCTGTCACTCTCGGATCAATGCCTCAATGGCTGAAAATAGCCGGAGAAAGATATGACACGCCGATTTTTGAATGGTACTTTGACAATACCTTCAGGCTGCCGTTCAATATGACAGCAATCGTGAATGTCTATGGAAAGACAGCCGGCTATATGCAGACACAGCGTTTTTCATCGAAACCTTTCATGATGGATGTTTCTGTTCAGAAATCGTTTCTGAACAGAACACTCAATGTGAAGCTCTCGGTCAACAATATATTCAACAGCCACAGGGACGGATGGTGGCTGAAGAGCTACGGAGTCGGGGTTAAAAAGAGTCAGAGTTATGACAGCCGTTTTATAGCCCTTACATTGAGCTATACGTTCCAACCGAGAAAAACGGGATATAAGGGAGAGGAGGCTGCATCGTCAGAGGCGAAACGTCTGTAGCCACAGATATGTTGCTTCTTTTAAGACAGGATCAAGACACGATAGTTGCGACTATTTTCCGCGGGCCACCGTAATCACGAAATTCACATAGATATATTCCTTGCCATATTCCGGTGTTGAGATGGCCTCCTGACAACGGAATGGTGAGTGAGGGACCTACGAGGACCGATTTGGCATGTGACGGCATGTCATCCGGTCCTTCGTCCGTGTGCAGATAGAAGGGGGCATTTTCAGGTACGAGGCGGTCAAAGATGGCGTTGAGGTCATGACGCACGTCAGGATCAGCATTTTCGTTTATAGCTAAAGCTGCTGACGTGTGTTTGATCATCAGATTGAGCAGTCCGCATTCAGGGAGAGTGGGGAGCTGTCTCATGACCTCACCGGTGATCAGATGGATGCCTCGCGGATAAGCCCGGAGAGTAAATTCGATTTGTTGTACCATGATTTTAATTGATTTTTGTTGATAGGGATGACAATAAGGCCCGTGGGATGTCGGAAACATATCGGACAATGGTAGGAACCGCTGTGCAAAGTTACTAAATCTCACTTGAAATGTCCTAAACGCAGGTTGTTTCAAAAATTCCGTTAAGCGGAGCGATACAAAAGGCCACTTGATTGTTAGATAGATAGAACATTAAATAAAAGATTAGATTATGGTCGCACTCAATATCCCTTTGGTCACGTGGTGCGTGATAGCTTTCGCAATGGTCACGCTGGTTGTTGTAAGGCTTTTCTATAAAGCATATCATGAGTCTGTCCGTCACGGGCATCTATTTGAAATCGGTAACGAACAAGAGGAATTATTTGTCACCGGTGACAGGATTCCGAATAGAGATAATGTCCGTTATGACGATGAGGATTGATCAGCAGCTGATGCCGCAGCCGGTAGGTATCTGCCAATGCTCGTGTGGAGAGAGCCATTCGCTGAAAGAAGTGTGCATGTTCCTATCCGAATATTCCGCATGGCTTCTCGGCAGCGGAGCGACATGTATCAGGCTCGAACGCAATATCAAGCGCATGGCACAGGCTATGGGCTGCGAGGTTGTGATGACCATATTGCCGCGTCATATCCATCTCACCGTTTGTCTCCCTGACCGATCCGACAGCTATACTTACATCATAGCTACGCATTCCATACCCATCAGTTTCAATATCAATACCCGGCTGAGCCGCCTTAGCTGGGGTATAGCCGACGGTAAGATCAGCTTTACAGAGGCAAAGGAGAAATTTGATGAGATCATAAAAACTCCGCCGACCGACAGATATCTGGTGCTTCTGCTTGCCTCATGTGCCAATGCGTCGTTCTGCCGTCTGTTTACGGGCGACTGGCAGGCCGTAGCGATAGTGTTTCTTTCGACGATGGCCGGTTTTTATCTCAAGCAGATTCTTTGCGAGCATAAGGTGGATGTGCGGCTTGTGTTTATCATCTGTGCTTTCGTGTCGTCAGTGCTTGGCTCGACTGCCGCTCTTTTCGGATTCGGGGCTACTCCCGAAATTGCAGTCGGCACGAGTGTGCTCTATCTTGTTCCCGGTATTCCGTTCCTGAATTCATTCAGCGACATGCTTGCAGGACATTATATATGTGCGTTCAGCCGATGTATGCATGCCATAATCCTCACTTGTTGTCTTTCACTTGGATTGTGTGTGGGGATGTTGCTTATGAATATCAGTATGTTTTAAAAAAGACTTTATCCACGTTTCATCATGTTGATCGAATTCTTACAGGATGCTTTTTTCGCTGCTATTGCCGCCATAGGTTTTGCCGCCATCAGCAATCCGCCCAAACAGGCATATTTTTATTGTGCGCTTATCGCAGCCATCGGTCACTCGGCACGCTTTCTGATGATGCATCAGGCTCTTCTCGGTATGCACATAGTCATAGCCAGTACGCTTGCTGCGCTGATAATCGGCATTTTGGCTGTATTACTGTCGCCGATCGCCAAGACTCCGGCTGAGACCTGTCTTTTCCCGTCTCTACTTCCGATGATACCGGGTATCTATGCTTATAAGACTTTCGGCGGACTGGTCATGTGTCTGTATCACGGCCACGAGGGTGAGTTTGAACATTATTTCTATCTTTTTGCGAGCAACGGACTTACATGTCTGTTCATACTGCTCGGTATGGTGGTCGGAGCGACTGCGCCAATCTTCCTTTTTAAGAATATTTCATTTCAGGCCACGCGTTAGAGACCGCTTACGGATAATTATAGAGGGGAGCATTTCAGATAGCTGAAGTGCTCCCCTTGATGTTATGGAATGAATTTTAACTCCGGATCAGTCAAGAGTTTTCTTTGGGTAGAGTGATTCCCACCAAGAATCGTCGTCCTGAAGATATTTTGCGAACCATGCGAAGATTGTGTCCTGCCATTGCTTACGTTTGTTGAATTCCGTAATCTGATGATTTGCATCCTTGACGGCTACAAATGCTGTCTCACGTCCGAGGAGTTTGAGAGCGGTATAAATCTGGATACTTTCTCCGAAAGGCACGTTGGTGTCTGAATCACCATGGAGGAATAGGATAGGGGTGTGGATCTTGTCAGCATTATAGAGAGGACTTTGCTTGACATAAAGTTCTGAATGGCTCCACGGATAGCTGTCGGCCATGCTTACCTCGCTGTAGGAGTAGCCCCAGTAACCTTCGCCCCAATAGCTTGTGTGGTCACTAATACCTGCGTGGGAGATGGCTGCTGCAAAAATATCTGTCTGCGTCTGGAGATACTGGGTCATGAAGCCTCCGTAGGAAGCTCCGATGCAGCCGATCTTTGACTCATCGACCCACGGATGGGCTGCCGTGAACTGCTTTACACCTTCGATGATATCCTCCGCGACTCCCTGACCAGCTGTGTTGACATGACGTGAGGCAAATTCCTGTCCGAAGCCTGTGCTTCCGCTCGGATTGATCACGAGTACCACATAACCGTTGGCTGCATACACGTGGTGAGGATATCGGCCTTCAAACGTGCGGCTGGTCGGGTTGCATCCGCCATAGTAGTTGACGATCATAGGATATTTACGTGACGGGTCGAAGTCGGGCGGCAATATGTAGCGGCCACAGATACTATCGCCACGCGATGATTTGAATATCCACGGTTTGCATTCACCTATCCGGATGTCTTTCAGGCGTTCGGCACTCAGATCTTCTATGAGGTTCTGACGCTGTGTCTTGGTATTGAGTGAGTATAGCCGGTCGGAATTCGATGCTCCCTGACCAAAGTAGATGAGAGAGGGAGCGGTGTCAGCGAGAGAGAAGGATGACACATATTCCTCATTGGCTTTCAGATCCTCGACCTTACCGCTGACCGGATCGATACGGTAGAGCGAGCGGCAGTCACGGTTCTCGCCGATGAAATAGATATGACCGTCGGTACGGCTCCATTTGTATTCCTCTACGGCAGGATCAAAGTCGCGTGTGAGAGGTTTGATGTGACCGCTTACAACATCGAGGACGTAAAGTTGTGTGTCATACATGCTTGGTGTGAGTCCGTCGGGTAGATTGCGGCCGATTCCTCCATAGGCTTCGGGTGATCCGGACAGAGCTACCTTAGTCCCGTCGGGCGACAGCAACGCGCCCGCGTGAAAACCGTCTTTGTCGATGAGGCAACGGGTTGAATTATCGGTAAGGTCCATGAGGTAGAGCGAATTGAGTGCCGTAGGGCGTTCCCCCATGCGCGTTTCGGATACTTGGAACAACAGTTTCGTGCCGTCGTCCGAAAGGTTGAACGGTCTAATGTTCCGGTTACCGAAAGTCAATGGAGTGGAGAGGCCGGTAGCGAAATCCATTTTTGCAAGTGTCCAGCGGTCACGCCATCCGGGTTGACGGTCCTCCGGATTAATGATTTCGTAGAGATCGGAGCTTTTTTCTTTAGGACCTTCTTGGATTTTCGTGTAGATCATGAAATCCTCAGTCGGGGAGATTATGAAATAATTACTTGGCAGGTCGGTAGCTATGACATTTTCAGTACCGTCAGCAGGGTTGAGGGTGACGAGTTCACGGCGGTTGCCTTCGTCAAGGCGCGTGAAGTACAGGAGGTCACTTTTAGGCATCCATTTCAAGGATTCGCTGCGCTTTGCAAGGATCTGCTTGCCGGATGGATCGCTGACGACGTAAGAATATGAGTTTGAACCGCCGTCGTGGGTCGTGGTGTAGGCACGCAACATGTATTTGCCACTCGGAGAGAGTGACGCGGAGCCGAACCGTCGGCCTGTCATTACGTCGGTGAGAGTGTAGCGGCGTGGAGTGTCCTGATTGAGTTTCACAAGTTCCGGACGGTCGGTGTCGATGCTCACTCTGACAGAATCGGCTGAGTTTCCGTCAGTAAGACATTTGAGGGTGATGTGGTGTGTGGCGGGTGTCAGTACGAGCTTTTCACCGTCCAATTTCTTTCCGTCAAGATAAATTTCACGATTCTTTACGCCATTGACGTTGAGGGAAGCTGTGAGGTAACGCTCATTGTCGATTGTGAAATCGAGGAGGTGGAGCGCATGTGAATCGGATGTCAGCACCATGTCTCCTTGGACTGGGTTACCTTTACGGGCACTCTCTATAGAGATCGGGGTCGAGAGCAAGGATTTTGTATCAAATTTCTTGGAATTGACATCTACACTGTCGATCATCACGGGGATATTCAGGGAATAAGGTCCCGCATATCGGAAGGAAGTGATATTGATTTTCTCAGCACCGGCGTTCATTGACAGAAACGCGAGTGCCGCTAATGGTAATGCACGCAAATTCATGGGGTAAAATTATTTAATGCAAAGGTAGTGAAAATATTTTAGTGTGTCATTCCACAAATAATGATAAAGGTGATAAAACGCGTGGAGCGATTTACCGGATGGACTGCCGAGTGGTGAGCATTTGTAATGCTGGGGAAATATTAGTAATTTTACAGCCGTCTATCATTTTGAATCAAACATGACGGAGATATGAATCAACGTGAGAAGGAGATCTATAGAGTGACGCTGATCGGCACGGCGGTGAATGCAGTGCTGATAGTGTTGAAATTCATAGCCGGTATTGTCGGACGGAGTTCGGCAATGGTTGCGGATGCTGTTCATTCTCTCAGCGATTTCATTACCGATGTGATTGTGCTGATCTTTGTAAAGATTGCCGGGAAGCCTCGTGACAAAGGGCATGAGTATGGTCATGGCAAGTTTGAGACTCTCGCAACTCTGATAATAGGATTGATTCTCTCGATTGCCGGTATAGCTCTTATGGTCAATGGTATCGAGAAGGTAATCCATAGCCTTGGCGGTGGAGAGCTTCCACAACCTACGCTAATAGCCCTGATAATAGCATTGTTTTCGATCGGATCGAAGGAGTGGCTTTATCGTTTCACGCTGAAGAGGGGACGCGAGGTGAACTCACAGGCCGTGATAGCGAATGCATGGCATCACAGGAGCGATGCTGTCTCGTCCGTCGGTACGCTTATCGGTATTGCGGGAGCGATGTTTCTCGGTGAACGCTGGAGGATTCTCGATCCGATTGCTGCGATTGTGGTTAGCGTGTTCATTATCAAGAGCGGTTATGACATCATGCGCCCCTGCATAGATGAACTGCTTGAGGCCTCGCTGCCTGAAGAGCAGGAGAGGGAGATAATGAGGCTTATCAAGTCAGTGCCGGGAATCATCAATGTCCATAATTTCCGTTCGCGCCGTATAGGCAATGAGATCGCCGTTGATTTCCATGCTGCGATGGACGGGAGTCAGTCGCTGTTCGAGGCTCATGCCAAGGCTTCGATGGCCGAGAAGGTTATCAGGGATAAGTTCGGAGAAGGCTCAATCATAAATGTCCACATGGAACCGCTAAAGTGCTCATAATAAAAAATCGAATCTATGTACAGTTAAAACTCCGGACTTACACAGATTCGATTTTTTAGGTTTGGGATCGTGCGGTCAACTCATGGCTGACACGCTACGGTTTTCCTTTTCTTCCCTGACAGTACGTCGTAAGACCTTGCGGATAGTCTTCCATTTAGGGAAGAATGCCCACGGACGCATTGGCCCATAGCTTACCACGATAACGGTCAATGATATGAGGGCTATGATCAGCAGCCATCCATAGATTTCCTTCATGGATACGATCAGGGCTTGGGTCTGTACCATACCGTAGAGTTGTCCGAATGGGGTGTGCAGGGTGTCAGGATTGAAATCCGTGAGGGATGCTCCCAGCAAAGAGGCATTTTTGGCCATGGTGTGACGCAGAAATTCACCGATTACCGCCGGACCGAGGGTAGCTCCCATGACAGCACCCGTGAATCCGTTGATGGTAAGTGCCTGAGGAAATACCTGAAAGGGGAGACCGCTCTGCACGATAGATGTGAGGAAGACGATGGATATGATCACCGAGGCTGCTCCGCGGAAGAACAGTGGGATGAACAGCATCTCTTTTTCCACGCCATAATCAATCAGAAAGTAAAAATAACCGAGATACACGCTGACGAGGGCAAAGGCTATCGCTGTCATGGTCTTGTATCTCCATTTGCGTAGTGCAAAGGTGAGGTAGGTCAGACCACATCCGGCAATGATTCCGGCAAATACATACCAGTTGAGGTCAATGAGGTTCGTTTCATCGAATCCGAGTATATTGGCGGCATAGCTGTGCTCGAACACATGTTCGGTCGCAACAAGCGTAAAGAATACGAGATAGACAGCTGTCGCGCGGATGACGTTGCGGTTCGTCATGGCACGGAATGATATATAGGGATGGTGAAGGAATGATGCGCGCCACAGATTGATGGCAAGACACAAGAATCCTACAGCTGTCGCACCCCTGATCTCCGATGCCTCCCACCAGTCATAAAAATTGCCATAGATACAGATGAATGTGAAACACATCATGAATCCGGTCCATAGAACAGCACCGAGCCAGTCTATGCCCAAAAGTGGAATGAACATCGGTCCTCTGACCGGTCGCACGAGCACCATGACCAACAGCATCATGAATGCAAGCATGCCGATCATGATCCAGTGCATAGATTCCCACTGCGAGAAAAAGGCCGTATATACAGTGGCGATTCCGCTAAGCTGGATGGCGCTGTCAACCAAAAGATAGACATAACAGAAGAAAACTGACATGTCGCGCACGGGAGTGAGCCACAGTTGTATGGTAGAATTGCAGGCGAGCGTGGCCTGCATCCTGAACCATCCGGCGATCAGGCAGGTGACGACGAGTACAGGGACGGAATCGGTGTGGGCACAGATGAGGTTGGCTATGATCAATACAGCTCCTGTGACAAGCAGCTGCGTGCGGTTGGAAAAGCGGAACTTTATGCGGAACATGACCGCAAAGTTTATGGACAGGCCAATGATGGAGGCGTAGCCCGCCATGAGGATATCCTCCTGCATGAGGGCTGTCGTCCCGACCATATCGGATGCAGCTGCAAGATAGAGGCCACCTGAAAACTGGATTATGATCACAAAAAGGATAAACAGCCACGGTTTCAGTCGGCGTGGGACAAAATTCGGGACGTCAGGAATGTCAAACGGCCCTTGTGGAGAATGCCAGTCAGCCATATCAGTATTTCACTTCACACTCGACGTTCATTCCGGCACGGAGACGAGACATGATGTCGGCATCATTGCTGCTTGAAAATTCAATCCTGACAGGTATGCGTTGACGTACCTTGACAAAGTTTCCGGCTGAATTGTCCTGAGGCATGATTGAAAGCGATGCTCCGGTTGCTTTGGAAATAGCCTGTACGGTGCCGTTGAGGATCACGTCAGGGATTGCATCGACTTTTATTTCAACTTCGCTTCCGGGATGGATGTGCTGCAGCTGGGTTTCCTTGTAATTGGCGGTGACCCATACGTCGGCTGAATCGACTATGTCAAGCAAGGTCTGTCCGGGTTGGACGAGCTGGCCGTCGCGGATCTCCTTGCGTGAGGCATATCCGTCGCAGGGAGCTGTGATGATGCAGTATGATAGGTTTAGCTCGGCTGTTTCGAGCAGGGCTTTGGCCAGTTCTATCCCGGCTTCGTTCTGCGAGATGCGCTGACGTGTCTCGGCTACGACCGACGAGGTGGCCGAACGCTGGCGGGCAAGCATTTCATAGCGGGCTTTTTTCGCCTCATAGTCGGTTTTGGCGGCATCATATTGCTGACGTGTCACGGCTTCCTGCTCCAGCAGTTTCTGATAGCGGCGGAAATCGGTGGCGGCCATGTCCATGACGACTTTGGCCTCAGCGATTGTGGCTTCCGTCACGGCTACGTTGGCGGAGGCTACACCTACACTTCTGTCGGCTACTTCACGGCCTGCAAGTGCATTCTGATAATCGGCACGTGCTTGAGCGACGCGCAGACGCATGTCGGCATCGTCGATTATCACGAGCGTATCGCCCTTCCTGACAGGTTCGTACTCATTGAAGCGGATCTCCCTGATGTAACCTTGGACACGGCTGTTGACGGGGACTATCTGCTGTTGGATCTGTGCGTTGTCTGTAAATTCCACGTTCCCAAGGTGGATGAATTTGCCGCACACCCACACGGCTGCTATGGCTATGACAATTATGGAGGCTATGTAGGAGAGGATCTTTTTACTGCGGTGGTTCATATCTTTCCTGATGTGAATAAGAGTTTGTAATAATAATAGATGATATTGATGCGAGCGTTGACGAGACCCTGTTCGGCATCAAGCTTTGAGTTGGCGGCATCAAGCATGTCCGTGATGAGAGCCATGTCGGCAGAGTAGCGTGTGGCGGTCGTGTTGTAGTTACGCTCGGCGAGCTCCACACTTTTTTCCTGAGTCTTCAGCTCCTCGTAAGCTTCGAGATAGCGTATGTAGTCAGCCCGGACGCCGAGACTGATATTTTCACGCGTGGCATCGAGCTGCTCGATGGCATGACGTGTGGCCGCACGGCTTTTGGACAGCGAGTGATTGTTTTTGAAGAGCGACGATAGATTATAGTTTATGCCTACACCTACATACCAGTAGCTCAGATTGCGGTTGATGGGAGGAACTTCGACAAGGATAGGGCCGTCGATCGTCCATGCCGCCTGCAGGCCGATTTTCGGTAGGCGTTCACTCTTGACGAGTGATTCGGCTTTACGGCTCATATCGACGCCTGAACGGGCAAGCTTGAGGGCGGGAGCGTTGGCGGCAGCCTCCTGTTGCCACCAGTTTTCACCTGCGGTCGGTAAGGAGCGTGCAAGTATGGTGGAGTCGGGGAGGACTTCCGTGCCGTCGGGCAGTCCGGCTGTTACCGCCAGATTGCGGTTAAGGATGTCAATGGTATTGTTGACCTTCACTAACTGGAGTTCAAGATTGGAAACCAACAGTTCGTAGCGCGTGATGTCGTTGCGCAATGCGACGCCCTGCTCGTAGCGGGCCTTCATGTCCTCAAGGACTTTCCGGGCCTGTGAGATGTTATTTTCAATGACTGACCGGAGGTTGCCGCATTTGTAGATGTCAAGATAGAAACCTGTAAGCTGAAAGCGGATGTTGTCGCGCTGAAGTTCGGTGGCATAACGTGCTGCTGTGGATTTCAGTTCGGCAAGTTCAATGCCCGTGGTGACAGCACCTCCGGTATAAACAGGTTGGGTGATGTTGACTGACAGACCGTTGCCGAAATGCGGAATGGGTGCTTTCTGATAGTCTGACAGATTGCGTTTTGTGGTGAATCCGTCGCCGATATAGCTGAATGAAAGAGAGGCATTGATGTCGGGAAGACGTCCGTTACGGGCCACATTGATTTCTTTCAGTGCTTCTTCTTCGGCACTGAATGAGGGGCGGAGCTGAATACTGTTTGTCTCCGCGAACTCAAACAGGTCTTCGATGGTCATGACCTGTCTCTTCTGTCCGTAGGCACGCACTCCACCGCTCAGCAAGGTCACGACAAGCAACCCTGTGAGCAATCGATGATTGTTCATAAGAGAAATTTGTAGAATAAAATGTGTGAGATTGGGGTGGATTTCAGTCAGCATCGTATGAGATAAAGGGGGCTACGAGCTGACTGCACGCGATTACAGGCGTGAATGAACCGGAGCTGTACTCTTCCAGTTTTCAAGATAACCCCAGTTCATCACAACCGGGGTGGACTGTGTGACTATACGTGTTTTGTCGATCATTTGCTGTGCAATTCTTTGTGAACTGCGCTGCAAAGTTACAAAAAAATATTAAAATAAGGGTTTGCCTATGCAGCTAATTTTTAGGCGTGATCGTTGTGACGTGACTCTATGTTGCTGATACATAGAGTTATAAATTTGCAATACGGTATCTGATTTATCAGAGAGATCCGTAGTCTCAATTCTCAGTCTCACAGGGTGACGGCAAGGGGTGAGACTTGTCTCAATATTCTCAATCTCATATTAGATGAGACTGGTGATAGTGGAGAAGTGGGTCATTTTTATGTAAATAATTACACAAAAGTGTATAGGTGGTTAAGTAATTATTTAGTATTTTTGCGGAAAATTTCAGTTATGAAACTAATACGATCTATCACTGTAAGTCTGCTTATGCTGATGTTCACGGTCACACCGGTATCAGCCAAGAAGAAAAAGGATTATCCACATGCGGAAATCAAGGTTGAGTACGATTACCATTCCAAATTTATGCGCGGGGATGAAGAGGTTATTGAAAAGAATATACCGTTCATATTGCTTGCCAATTCGACGCAGAGTAAATTCTATTGTCCAACTACGGAATTCAAGGATTCTCTGCTGTCAACTCCATCCGGAAAGGCTAAGGAGAGGGAGATGTTCAATGCTGCCGCCCTTGCATATAGCCAAAACAGGGATAGAAGTGCTATGGATGGTGTGGTTTACAGGACTCACATATATGTGATTAAGGATGGGGTCAATGCTGTTTCCACGGTTTATGATGTGGCCGGATTAGGTGAGTACGGTTACTACTCAGAGCCATTTTCGGAATTGGAGTGGAGTATTGTGGAGGACAGTACCAAGACCGTTCTGGGCTACGAATGCATGAAGGCTACCGCTGGTTATCACGGTAGGGAATGGAGCGTATGGTTTGCGCCTGAGATACCTGTGCAGGATGGTCCGTGGAAATTTTGCGGGCTGCCCGGATTGATACTCGAAGCTGCCGAACCGAGCGGACAGCATCATTTCATCGCCACCGGTATCGAGACATCCGACAAGGAGATCGCACCTATATATAATGTGGAAAAGTATGATAAGATGGATCGACGGGAGATGCTGAAAGGTTATCGCAATTCACAGGAAAACGGGATAGCGATATTCAAGGCTCGGACCGGCTATGATCTTGGTGTCAAGGATGCACCCGTTACGGAGGAAACGCGTAAGTATGATTTCCTTGAAACGGACTATCATTAATCGGTGGGTATAATCGAGATTATTATAAAAATAAATACAATTATGAGCAGAGCATTTTTAATTTCAGTCCTGACGGTCTTTTCTCTTGCATTGGCGTGGGCTGACGAGAAGCCTAATGCGAATCTGAAAGTGCAGTATGACAAAATCAGCAACTACCATAATACAGAGACGGGTGAACCTATTCAGAGCGTGAATAAATTCATACTGCAAGTCGCACCATCGATGTCATATTTCTATGATCCACAGACCTATTATATCGATTCGCTTGAGCATGATCCTAACGGTAAGGCTCTTTTGCGACAGATAGAGGAGGATTCGTATAAGGAATACATGCGGACGAAAACTGATCCGTTCGAGTACCGTAAGAAACTGGGTATGCTCCGGAATCAACGCTATAAATGCCTGAAGGATTTCAATGAGGGAGTGATTACGGTCTGGGATTCGGACATGGGTGACAAGTATCGCTATCCGGTGGAAATCGGAGATCTTCAGTGGGATCTGACGGATTCCGTAAAGACCGTGTTGGGCTACGAATGTCAGCTTGCAACCGCCGTCTATCATGGCCGCCGGTGGTACGTGTGGTTTGCTCCGGAGATTGCTGTTCAGGACGGACCTTGGCAACTTTGCGGTCTGCCGGGACTAATCATGGAGGCTGCTGCGGACGATGATAGCTACCGCTTTGTCGCTACGGTCTTGCAGAGTTGCGACGAACCGCTGAAAGATCCGTATGAGGATGACAGGTATTTCATCACTAAACGGATACCGTTTCTTAAAATGAAGGACTATTCACAAAGAAACCGTTCGGCCAAGATCAGTGCCATGACCGGAGGTAAGGTCAATCTGAAGGGTGGAGCGGACTATAAGGGTACGGATGATTTCCTTGAAACAGATTATCACGAATGAAAAGGATTCTGACATATATGTGGCTGCTTTCTGTCGCGGTCGGTGGAGCAGCTGAGGTAAATGTGAGCGGTACGGTCATTGAAAAGCCCGCTGATGAACCATTGGCAGGAGCTACGGTCATCGTCAGGGGTGCGGACGGAAAGATCAAGAAGTTTGCTTCGACGAAAGCCGACGGTGGTTTCACGATGTCGCTTCCGGACGATGTTGTGACCGGTTTCCGTCTGGAGGTGTCGATGATGGGCTTCGGGAAGCGGTCACTTGCTTTGGACAGTCTGTCGTTTCCGGTGACTGTCTATCTCGAACCGGCTACCACCATGCTGAAAGAGGTTACTGTCAAGGCAGACCGCATACGTGAGCAAGGCGACACGATCACATATACAGTAAGCGGTTTCGCGCAGGAGCAGGACAGGTCGATAGGTGATGTGCTCAAGCGTATGCCCGGAATCAACGTCGAGAAGTCGGGCAAGATACAGTATCAGGGCGAAGATATCAACAAATTTTACATCGAAGGCTCGGATCTCCTCGGCGGCAAGTACGGCATAGCCACCAATGGCATCAGCCATGAGGATGTCGGGGCTGTGGAAGTGATGGAGAATCACCAGCCTATGCAGGTGCTTGCAGGAATCTCGTTTTCTGACAAGGCCGCCATAAATCTCAAGCTTAAAAACAAGGCGAAAGCCACGTGGTCGTTTCACGGCGATGCAGCCGGAGGCTACAGCAGCCAGCCCGAAGGCGCGCTGTGGGACGGCGAACTGTTCGCTATGGCTGCCATGCCTGATTTTCAGAATATCACTACCATCAAGACCAATAATACCGGCGAGGATCTGACAAGCCACACCACTGACTTCTTTGCCTCGCGCAGAGGGACGGATCTCAGCCGCTCGATAAGTGTGTCGCTCCCCGGAGTCCCTGATCTGAGCCGTAAGCGCACACTTTTCAACCGCTCGGTGCTTGTATCCACCAATAATCTCTATAAAGCGGGACGCGGAGAGTTCAGGGCGCAGATGGACTATTCGTTTAATCGCGTGAGGGCCACGGCCGCCAACGTCACGACCTATTTCCTCGACGGAGGAGACCGCATAGTGGCGGAGGACCGCAGCGGTGTGGATCGTTCGCATTCGCTTTCCGGAAAGTTTATCTACGAGCTTAATCAGCGGAGGACTTTCATCAACAATACGCTGCAGACGGAGATGGACTGGGATAACGTTAGCCTCGGAATGACCGGCACGCTCCCCAACAGCCAGTCGGCTTCACTGCCGGATTATTTCGTGAGAAACAATTTCAAAATGATCAGACGGTTCAAGTCCAATCAGCTGGTGACTATCCTGAGCACCAATGAATGGGAATCGGAACCGGAGACACTAAGGGTGAAGATCAACGGCGGAGGGCTGCGCCAACATATAGGCAACCATGCTTTCACCACCAACGAGAGTGCATCCTACGCATTCATCATCAAGGGTGTGACCGTCAGTCTCGAAGGTGGACTCAGGGGCTATCTCCGAACCATGAAGTCAGATCTGTCGGGGAGCGGACTGCCGGCTCTGCCTGACTTGGACGGCACTCATTATTTCCATAACCTGATCCACACTAATTCGCTGACGCTCTATGCCACGCCGAAGTTTGAATACTGGGTGAAGCGCGTCAACCTTACCCTCGACGCTCCGTTGAAGTTCAGCCACTACGCGTTTGACAACGCCATCGCCAATCGTGACGAGATCTATTTCTCCCCGTCGCTAAGTCTCAACTGGAAGCCTGACAATAAACTGGAGTTCACGCTGCGCGGAGGCAGTAACCGATCACCGATGGAGCTCGGCATGATTCAGCCGAATCCCGTGCTGACTGACTACCGTTCGCTGCGTAGCGGTGTGGATGATTTCTACAATCTGACCTCGCAGAGAGTGTCGGGGCGGGTGGCGTATAAGCATACTCGTTATGGCATCTTCGGCAATGCCTCTGTAATGCAATCGTGGTCCAACAGGCCCTACACCATGATCCAGCAGCTCTACGGTGACTACGTTACCTATGCTTACTCATCGGCCAAAAGCGACAGCCGGATGCTGATGGCCAACGGAAGCGTGGGCAAGACGCTTGATTTCATGCGCGGAAGCCTTAACCTGCACGGTTCGTTCAGCCGTCAGGAGTCAAGGATGATATCGCTCTACGACGGTGTGGCAGCGAATACCGGAAACGGCGGGGTCAATTCGGTCAACACCGGATGGTCCGCAGGAGCTAAGATCAGCGGGACGCCCGCCGGATGGCTGAGTTTCGACTATAGCGTGGGCGTCTCGGCCGCCCGCCTGACGATGAACGGTATTAAGTCATCGTGGCTCGGAAGTATGGAGAATGAACTTCTGCTCAACGTCATGCCACATAAGAAATGGGAGTGGCATATAGGCGGAGAGCATTACCGCAACGAACTCACCGAGGGTCACTATAAGACCGTGGTGCTTCTCGACACAAGACTGATATACAAACTGACCAAGCGCGTTGAGTTCTCAGGCTGTCTGACCAATGTGCTCAATCATAAAAGTTACAATTACACGACATTCAATCAGCTGACATCGTTCGAGAGCCGCCGTCAGCTCCGCGGACGCGAAGTGCTGATTTCCGTCTCGCTAAGGAAGTAGGAGAGTTTGATCAGTGCGCCTCGTATGTGGGGAGTCTCTGTCTCAAATCTCAGTCTCACGGATGAAGCCCGGATTGAGATTGTCTCAAAAGTCTCATTCTCATTAATAATTAGAAAAAACATATCATAAACAATTACCGAAATGAAGCGGAAAATATTGACATTTGTCTCGTGTGTGATAGCCACTGCAGCCATAGCGCAGCAGAAGGCCGATATCCTTGTCAGCTACGATGTCCGAGCGAAGAACTGGGCGACGGACACAGTTGCATCCTCACGCATGAGCCTGCTGGCCAATTCGCAGGAAGCGAAGTATTTCAACGATCTCAGTCTCTGGTCCGACTCGCTGTCATCGACCCCAGAAGGCAAGAAGCAGCTCCAGCAGATCATCATGGCTGCCTGCATGACGCAGACTCCGGGTGGCGGTGTCACGATCGATTTGCGTAAAGGCCCTGTGAAGAATATCCATACTTATGTTTTTAGCAACCTTGCCGACAATCAGTTGAAATATTATGGAAAATTCGGTGAGGATCAGTGCTATTACGAAGAGCCGCTTGATGAAATGAGCTGGGAAATCTGTGACTCGACCGCGACAATACTGGGCTACGAGTGCGTAGCGGCTCATACCGACTATCACGGACGCCGCTGGACTGCATGGTTCACTCCCGAAATCCCCGTATCATTCGGACCTTGGAAATTCCACGGACTGCCGGGGCTGATACTCAAAGCAGAGGCAGATCCGGGGTTTGAGTATATCGCCACCGGAATTGAAAAGACCGACCGCACGATGACACCGATGTATTCCTCCGACACATATCAGAAAGTCAAGCGTAAGAAAGCCCTCTCGGATCACGAATATTTCCTGAACAACCGCGAGGCGATCATCAGGGCTAAACACAATAACGTGAAGTTTGAATATAATTATACCGATCGCCCGAAATACAATCCAGCCGTCTATGCTATCGAGCCGGATTACGCCGACAAGTCGGGAAAGTGACACGCTTCTCCCCGCGCTGCAAATGCCGGAAAGAGTCTGTTGATAATAAGCGACCGCATCGCAATCAAAGTGCTGCTGATATAAATTCATGAAAAAAAACCGGAGCATGATCTGTTGGGATCACACTCCGGTTTTCTTTTCGTGTTATATCCGGAAGCTGTCCGATGTGTTATGACGGATCAGCTGTCAGTTAGATAGTGCTCTATATTACTTAACTTCCTCGAATCTAACCATATCTGATAATTAGCGCATTATATTGTTATGGTATAAATTTGGGTATTAAAATTCACAAAAATGACATCGGTTACCTCATCGTTTTCTATTTCGGAAATATGAGTTTCGACCAATTGGGTAGATTATTAACGTAGCATTTGGCAACCTCTCCGTTGGTTAGACGGAAAAGTAGCTGGGCTTCAGCATCTTCTATTGAATTGTCATAAACATAGAGGCGATCCACATAAGGAGCTAATGCAATGCAGTTGGCTATGGATCTGTCATAGCGAGAGATTATCTTGGGGATAGGCACATCGTGGCCGCCATTCAGCACACGGTTTGCAACACGCTTTGCATTGATGGTAGGAGATTCAGTGGAAACGAAGAATAGTCGGACAAAGAAGCTGGCTTCCTTTGCTCTGAGAATATAGTCGACCTTATCGGTAGCCGACATCACAGTCTCAAAGATATGGCTCTTACGTTCTGCAAGACATTTCTCGCGCCAATTGTTACAATAGTTGGCTGCTTTCAAAACAGCTTCCTGATTGTTCCAGTCACCGAACACATCGCGAGCTACATTGTCGGGATTGATATATTCCGAATCCTCCAGCCACTCATGATGAAGAATCTTTGAAGTTACGGAAGTTTTGCCCGACCCATTAGGCCCGGCAATAACAATCAGAACAGGCTTATGCTCACTTGCTACCATTGCGAAGTCTGTTCAATGTTTCTTCAACTTTAGCACGAGCTTCGATTGAGGCTGCTTCGATGCCGGCAGCCACACGTTCGGCAGCGCGGCGAGTGCTTTCTCGGGCATCCTCAGCGACCTCGCGCATGATCTGAGCCATGCGCTCATCGCCCGGCTCCTCCATCGACGTCAGCCGATAACTATTCATCTGTTCTTCCGACATAATCTATAACCTTTTCTTATTCAACGCCAAAGTTACGAAAAAAGTATGAACCGACCTTGCTTTTCACCTCTCATTCTACCATTATCAAAGTAGGAAACACTTCGAAATACTCCGTATGCGTTGGGTAGAATATTAGCTATTGAAGTACTATTAGGACGTATATATTAATATGTGTATACTAAAAACAGCGAATATGGCAAGTATAAAAGTTAAATTCCGTCCATCTACTGTTCCGGGACAGGAGGGGAGGATCTATTATCAAATTCTACATGAGCGTAAAGTCCGACAACTATCCACCGAATACAAGATCTATTCCGAAGAATGGGATGAGAAACGAGGTCTAATAATCGCTACTAAGGATTCAAGCAGGATGGTGCTGATTACCAAAGTTCGTGAGAGTGTCCGTAGAGATGTTGAACGACTGACAAAGATTAACCGTAAATTTGATCTTATTGGGTTGAGTTATACGGCTGATGACGTTATTGAAGAGTTCCATCGCTATCGGGAGGAGTATTCTCTGTTCAATTTTATGGAAAAACTTATACTCAAGTATAAGCAGAACGGTAAGATACGTACATCTGAGACCTATACCTCTACGTTGAAGAGTTTCAGGAAGTTCCGTAAGGATGAGGATATTATGCTCGATTGTATAACCTCCGAAGTTATGGAAGAGTATGAGGCATGGCTTAGGAACAATGGTCTTATACCGAACTCCATCAGTTTCTATATACGAGTACTACGGGCGGTTTATAATCGTGCGGTCGAAGAGGGAATCATAGATAACCGCTATCCATTTCGAAAAGTCTATACCGGGGTGGACAAAACCGTCAAACGTGCACTGCCTATCACAATTATAAAGAAAATTATAAAGCTTGAACTATCTATGGCTCCTGCGCTTGATCTCGCCCGCGATATATTTCTTTTAAGCTTCTATCTGCGTGGAATGAGCTTTATTGATATGGCGTTTTTGAAGAAGAGTGATCTTCGAAACGGGAGCGTGACATATCGCCGACGCAAGACGGGGCAGCAACTCACTATAGCCTGGGAGCCGGAAATGCAGATGATACTGGATAAGTATCCGGAAAACGATACCGACTATCTTCTACCAATTATAACCAAACCGGTTAATAACGAAAGAAACACTTATCGCAATAAAGGTTACAATATAAACCATAATTTAAAGAAGATAGCTGCGATGATCGGAATAAATGTACCGATTACTTTGTACGCAGCAAGGCATTCATGGGCCAGTGTGGCAAAAGCAAAAGGCATTCCCATTGGCGTCATAAGCGAAGGAATGGGGCACGACTCCGAATACACTACTAAAATCTATTTGGCTGGTCTTGATACATCTGTAGTTGACAAGGCAAATACTGTTATACTGAAAAGTCTTAAGAAATAATAGTCTGACAGTCTATCTGTTGCTTACTAAATAATACGACTCTTATAAAAATATGATCGCCTCAGTTCCAATTGGTTCTGAGGCTTTTTTGTTTATCAACTATCCAAATCTCTTGTTTAGAGATACTAACCTGTATGCAAAGGTACAAAATTTTCTCGTAATTAGTAGTATATGCAGAGATAATTTTCAGAAAATAACCGTTAGGCAACCAGTTTGTTTAGCAATAATTGAAATGATGAATCTCTAAGTGATTATCTTTCAGTATGAATTCAATCACACCTTTCTCTAAACAAGAGAGTATTGCCGATCAGTTGTTCATACCATCTAAAGTATGTACAAAAATTGGGTTGAAATATTGTTATTTTTACCTTTATCGGATTCAGATTTGAAGAAGATAAGGGGAATAGAAGTAATGTATCAACCACTAAATAGTTTCAATACTGCAAGTTTTGCAAGTAGCAGATTTTCAGGGTATAAAGGTGGTGTCGTTCGTTGAGTTTGTCCGACAGATTTGCGAAATACCGCGTGACAAGGATGTCAATGAATATGCTTTAAAATCCTTTTTGACTTTTATGTTGGGGTGGGATTTGAAGGATGTCACAACTGAATCGTTGACCAACTGGATTGCGACCTTGTTTGTTAAAGGCAATACTGCGACTACCGTTAAAAGATACTTAACTCACCTTCATGTCACATTCGTCGATTGGCAGAAAAATACGTTTTCTGAAATCCAATTTAAAGATCCTTTTAAAGGTTTGCGACCTTTGGTCGATTCTGAAAACCAAACGAAGTCGGACGAAGTTCAGTTAAATTACAATCTTATAAAGAGACTTAAGACAGCCGACGCATACAAGGAACAATTCGGAAAATGGAAGGCAATTTTCTTCTATCTCCTCTATAATCCGGAAATGTCAATAGAGGATCTAGCGAATCTCAATTTTACCGATGTTCCAAGATACTGCCCACAGTCGGTTGAAATCGTTGAATCAATGGACAGCTCGAGGGGTCGTAAATATGTGTTTGCATTGGATCAGCCTAATAAGCGTATTACTCAGATAATTCGTGAAATTAATGAGAATGTGGGTTCGCTGACACGGATGGTTGGTATGAAATTCGAGGATGGATTCTCAAGAGAGCGCATAACAGCAATCTGGATATTTGCCGCGCTTAAATCAGGAGTAAGAATCGATGAGATCAGGGCTATCGTACCTGTTATTCCTAATGAATTCAAGATCCTTGAAATGGTATCCCCTTCCCAGCTTTCGGATCGGGATCGTCAAGATATAATCTGCCGAGTGGCAAATCGTATAAATGATATCACTACACGTTGGTATGTTGTCAATATGCGTGATAGGATTACTCCCGATGCAGTGAAGGATTCTATAAAGGAGAACTTCCCTTCATTGTTTAGCCAAATACATTTTTTCTATCCTACCCATTACATTTATCGTGAGGGTAAGAATAAGAAGAAAGTCAAAGTTGAGGTTCCGTACATCCCCGGCCTTCTTTTTATTAAGGTTAAAAGCGATAGAGTGGGAAGCGTTATGAACAGTGTACGGAATATCGCTTGGGGATATAAGCAGCTGAATACACCCGACAGTCCATATTCAGTCATATCGCAGAGAGCCATGACTGATTTTCAAAAACATATCGGGATGTTCACCGAGGATGTCCGCATGGAAATGGTGACACAGAAAGAACCATTGGCGGTGAATGACTCGGTGATAATACACGGTGATTCAATCGATGGTTCTATCGGCGAAATAACAGAAATAAAGGAAAAGAATGGGATAAAGACCTATTCGATACGGCTTACTCACAATCAGTCTTTTAACTGGAGTGTAAAGATTGATGATGAGTTGAGGTTAGAACCACTTTCTACTTATGGGAAGAAGGTATTAACCGAGTATGCATAAAATATGATTGAAACTCAGACAACATGTCTATTTGATGAGATGCTTGACGCGTCAACCGATGTTGATTACAGCAACGTGTGTGATGCGACCGGCTACGCGACCCTGATTTTATCGGTTGCCAACGATGCCGGAATGTTGTATCCTACCGGCAACAAACAGTCATACGAAGCAATCCAGACAATAAAGCTTGCCAAAGAATGGGTCTATAATGTCAGGACTAATATTTGTAAAATGGAGGCTGGGCATGCAATGGATATGCTTGCTCCGTACGACCTTATGCACCGTCTGGCACATCATTCATCGACTCCAAAAGCCTTTGCCGACGAATACCTGCTAAAAGCATTTGAAGCTCGTGTCCACGGAGATAGATCTGTGAACGAATATCATCTGTATCGTTTTATAAAGGAGAAACTTAATCGGAGAGATAAATCGTATTTCGGGCGCCCACTTGAATGGTATGCATCCAGTCTTGACCGATGGTACAAGAAATTCCGAAACGGAAGAGCCTCTGAGAATTTATCAGATTACGATACTCTTGAAATCGTCAGCATTCTAATGAGCGAGGATTTATTTGCCTTTGCAGGTAGCGACCAAAATACATTCAAAAAGAGATTGTTTGACAATCATCGCAACCTCCTCGACAACATAGATTTTTATGGACTAAAGGAATTAGAAGCACTATCACATTATATTTCTTGGTCAGGTAAGTTCATGTCTCAAGATAAATTTTGTAATTACTCCAACGCTATCACCCTAGCACAAATTGCTCGACCGGAAACCAATCGCTTCTACCGTGTCACCCTCCAATATAACCTCGCTGAGTTAAATGGAAATAATAAAAATAATGAAAATAAAAGATTACAGGGCGTAGTTTAGTATATAGTACCACTTTATATTATACTATATTAATAACTTAATTTAGCTTTCTCTTCAAACAAAACAAGTATGCTATCTAGGTTAAAAACAAAAATAAGATATATAATAAAAAGAGTCCTAAGTGTAGATGACGCTTATACACCTCGGCCGTATGAAGTTAAAATCAAAGACCGCCAATCCTTAAAGGGTAAATGTGGTATTATTACAGGAGCAACGGGTGCTATAGGCAGCTCACTAGCATTAAAATTTGCTTCAGAGGGTGCAATTGTTGGCGTCGGTGGTAGATCAGTAGAAAAAATCGATGAAACAATCTCATTTATAAAAAATATAATCCCAGATGCCCAATTAACCCCTGTGCTGATAGACGTAACTCAAGACGATATAATTGAATCGGCAATAACGTCGTTTTATGAAGAATATAAACAAATAGATTATTTTATTAACAATGCAGGCGGTGGCCCTCGCTCCCGAAAAAAGCCGTTGGATCAACAAAGTATTGAAGTTATAGATCAAATTTTATCTGTTAATCTGAGGGGAGCGATTTTGTGTAGCAGAATTATAAATAAATATATGATAAAAGCAAAAAAAGGTGTCATTATTAATTTAAGTTCTGTAATGGGGTTAAATGGGCAAGCAGAGTGGACCGAATATTCTGCTGCAAAATCAGGCATCCTGGGGCTTACTAAATCTCAAGCTTTAGAGTTGGGGAAATATGGTATAAGGGTAAACAGCGTTTCTCCAGGAACGGTTTTCCAACGTAAATTTGATAGAGAAGTTCCACTTACTTATACAACAAGAAATGCATTGCAAAGATGTGGTTATACGGATGAAGTCGCAGCTCTTATCTCTTTTCTTATTTCGGATGAAGCTCAATTTATCACAGGACAAAATATTACCATTGACGGAGGTCGTTCTATTGGATTGAAATAATTATCTAAAAATTAGATAAAATATCAAATTTTGTTATGAGTACAGGGTATATATCGTCATCCATTTCCTCCGTTACGAATGGCCCTCGTCAGACAAATATGGAGCTACTGCGAATAATAGCAATGTTCCTCATTTTGACTGTACATGCTGATTTTTGGTCACTTGGAGTACCAACCAGGGATGAGTGTATTTTTTCGCCATTATCTTCTACAACGCGTATCTTTATTGAGTCAGTAAGCATTTTGAGCGTTAATATTTTTGTTTTAATTTCAGGTTGGTTCACTATTAAGGCTTCATTAAAGGGTTTTTGTAATTTTATATTCCAATGTGTTTTTTTCTTCATTGGCATATATATTCTGTTTATATGCCTTGGACAATGCGAATTATCTTATGATGGAATTAGAATATGTCTATTGCTAACCCCTAAAAATTGGTTTATTAAAGCATATATTGGGCTATATATTCTTTCTCCAATATTAAATGTTTTTTGTGAAAAATCAAATCAAGTACAATTTACTA
>NZ_JAIDBW010000052.1:0-12156 GCF_029056165.1 Duncaniella sp.
CAGAGTGGTCGATTGCGGCGGTCTTGAAAACCGTTGAGGGTCACACCTCCGGGGGTTCGAATCCCTCTCTCTCCGCAGTTTCAAATGGCAAACCCGCTGAATTTCAGCGGGTTTTCTTATATCCTTAAAATAAGTACCCAAAATTGGTATCCTCTCAGTCGTAGAGTTTCTGGATAATCGACATGTCACCCGACTTTTTTGAGTGATATCAGTGGTTGTCAGGTAAGTTCCTGACTACTATTCTGAATATTGTTGAAAAAATCTTCTTAATTCTTGCTTTACTCTCCAAGATAGGCTATAAATTCGTCAGCGGTCATTATTTCCATCTTAGAGAAAGCTGTAAGCTTCTTACCTAAATCCTTGAACGATGCTCCTACATGATAAACAGTATCATCTATGATGAGGAAACGGTCGTGTGCCCTGCGGAATGTCTTTACTTCAATCGGAGCGTACTGGGCATTGTGACGTTCCAGATCCTGATGCAGAGTCCTGCTGATGGATGGCGTAAATATCGTGGCTGACACTCCTGTGGCTCGCTTGTCGAGCTGCCGAAATACTGAATCGTCGATATAATTATCCACCATGACGATACGACTTTTGGCACTGCGTATGAGATCGCACATAAGGGTATAAGCATCGAATATCTGTCCGTCGAGGATTATTCCTTCTCTTGGTGGCAGCGATGTCCGAACAAAGAAATCCATTCGATTGCTCAGTTCTTTTATCTGAATATCATGTTCGGAAAGCCTATGATCAATCCGATTCTCCATATGCATCAACCGTTGATTGATACTGTAACCTCTAAGTAGATATTCCTTCAACACCTTATTAGCCCACTGACGGAATAAGGTTGCATTTCTGCTGTTTACCCTATATCCCACCGATAATATAGCATCAAGGTTATAATACTTTGTGGTATAGCGTTGGGTGCCATCGTTACCCATATGTTCCAAAATGGAACATGTGCTATTCTCCTACAATTCACCTGATTTATAGATATTGGCGAGATGCTTTGTTATAGCCGGACGTTTAGTGCCGAACAAATCAGCGATCTGCTGCTGGGTAAGCCACACAGTCTCATTCTCCAGCCTGACTTCAAGCTTAACGGTTGAATCCGGTTGGTAAAGTATTATTTCATTGTCTTGCGATGATGGTGCAAGAGGTGTAGGGATATTCTCGTTCATGTTGCAAAATTAACAAAAATCCCTCATATTCTGAGTATAACAGTCAGAAAATCAGTCGAAACGACTCAATGCAATTACTTTGATGCCATGAAAGGATCTTGAATAAAAAAATCCCCGGCTGTATCAAACATCGACCTTTATATCAGGTATATCAGGGTTGACTTTCAGAAGAGCGTTGATAAATCCATCACGATCCTTGGGGGAGATCTCCAATGGTGCAAAAGATTTTAGAATTTTGCGGTCGGAGAATGTTATAGCTATTCTGTGGGTTGAGAGGGCGGGAGCTGACACTATGCTGTGTATCTGTCGGATACTGTCAATTTTTACTATCGGAAACCAATGCCATCGAAATAAATACTTCACGCCAAACTCCTGTCCTCTAACCGCATATTTGGTTGTTGCGATAAGTATGGATATTAACACACAGATTGGGATTGAAAATAGGAGGCCCAAAACGTAGTCACCACCGAGCATACAACAAAGGATGAAGAATGGAATGATTGCATATATGTACCATCCTACCTTAGAGTTATAGTATTTCGTATCCATGTCGCAAATTTAACACTTTCTTCAGAATATCATTCATCTGCCTTATATTTTGTATGATAAATTCTGAAAATTAAAGCCCTTTCCTATATTTCGCACCATGCGTAAGGCATGACGATCAGATGGAATCGGCCGCACGACGGATTCGGTCGGAGAGATCGAGGAGTGCCTCCTTGAGTTGCTTGGCTTCCTCAGGTGTGAAACCTCCGGATCGACCGTTCCCGTCTATACCATCCATTTTGTGATATAGCCAAGAACTTGATTTGTCGAAATAGATGCGTGCCAATTCTCGCCAAGAGATTGAGCTGAATATATCAGCCATCCTCTTTTTCATATCGGGGATTACGGCTTTCGCTTGAAGTTCGGATTTTAAATCAGAGTTTTTCATATTTTTCGGTAGAATGTTTCCTTGCAGTACGAATTTTCATATTAAAACAACCGAAGGAATAAAAAAGTTATGACTACGAATTTTCGTAGTCATAACTTTATATTATATAATTTAACATGGACTCTGCTGCTTAACTTTGCCAAGTCCACATTACATAGTGCACGATACACCTGCATTAAGAAATGGTGAGATTTTTTGATGACAGTCGAAATATTCTTTTGATCCGGCGACACCGTTAGCTCGACAAGACATTTTTATGGATACACCGCATTTCAAGTCAAAATAAAAATTTGAAATAAGATGTCTGCGAAACTTGGTTAAAGGTCTGAAAGATGTTGATGTGAAGCGGCATTTATCGGGCAGTGACTTATTATGAGGTTTGAAATAAAAAGCCTTTACATCAATGTCAGCTCCCAGACTGAATAAGTTATTGGCTGTCGGAGCATAGTTAATGTTAAACATTCCTCCATAAAGATTGATGCTCCATTTGTTATCAAATCTATGCCTATACATGAAGACCAAGAATGCAGGAATCTTCGAGGAAGTATTGATCATAACGAGCGGTCCTATGCCGAATTGTGTTGATTTATTTGCCCTTAGCATCAGTATGCCCATTGCAATACCTGAGACTCTGGCAAATCCGCCCCGACTCCATTCTGCATTGGCCATGCCTAATGCCATAAATGGTTTACCCCATAATTTGGAGTGGAATGTTGAAGTAACGCCTGTCTGACCGAAAATATGAGTACCGTTAAGATCTATATTTTCAGGGTCAAAACCATTGCTGAGATCACCGTCTCCGAAAGATATTTCCGTTGAGGTATATCGGGAGTTGGCAGTTATTGTAAAGTTTTTATTTCTGAAAAATTCATAGGAAATTTTCGCTGCAAAGCAATCTTCCGTAGCTCCCCATCCATATTCGTAATCCGCGCTGATACTTGTCTTTAACATCCCGTATCCTCCCTCGCTCATATTTACCGTGGCTTGGGATTGTGCCGAAGATAAAAATGGGAGTAAAACAATGCACGTCAATATAATCAGAGAAAATTTCATTACTTTTTGATTTATTCTGTTTTTAGGTACGAATCAAGTTACAAAATTAATCAAAATGACGGCCGATACAAATTATCGGATTGAATCATAGCAATGTCCAGAGTCGGGTATAGGAGTAGAAATCGATATTGAAAAATATTTGGAGGTAAAATATTATTATCATACCTTTGCACTAACAATGTTGTTAATCATAATTGATAGATAAAATTGTTATGCAGACAGAAATCGTAAATAAACTTCCGCAAGACACTGAAGCAAAGATACTTCAGGCAGCCGAGCGTGAATTTATGGCAAAAGGATTTGCAGGTGCGCGCACTACATCAATAGCGCAAGCTGTAGGTGTCACCCATGCCATGTTCCACTATTATTTCCGTACCAAAGAGAAACTGTTTGACAGAATCCTGACTGAAAAGGTGACACTCCTTCGGGACGCGCTGGTAACACCGGTTATGGACACGGAGCTCTCGCTTGAAGATATTATCCGTGGAATCATCGACCGGCATCTCGATTTCATCGCGGCTAATCCCGATCTGCCTCGTTTCATCATCACGGAGCTATATAACAATCCACAGCGTTCAGCTACTTTCGTGGAGAAACTGCGTATCTATGCTCCTCTGATGCTCAGCGGTCTGCAGCAAAAAATTGATGAGGCACATGCCGAAGGCCGTTGCCGGAAAGTAGATGCAGGCTGGCTCATGCTCGACATCGCCTCGCTCAACATTTTCTCCTATCTTGCCTATCCGGTTATCAACGGGATTTTTGACAACTGTATGGATGATTCCGATACGTTCACAGCTATGCGTAAGAGGGATAACTATGATACAATCATGCGTAAATTGAAACCATGAAAAGATTTGATGATATGAAAAAGACTTTTTCGGGATTGCTGCTGTGGGTCATATCTTCCCTGACGCTTCACGCCGGGATAACTATCGAGGACTGTGTATGCAAGGCCGAACAGAATTATCCGCTTATAAAAAAGTATGATCTCCTGAACCGGACAAGGGAAATTGATCTGTCGGACATTGACAAGAGCTGGTTACCGAGAATTGATGCCTATGGTCAGGTCACGGCTCAGAATATTGTCCCGTCATTCCCGGAAACACTTGCGGGTGTGCTGGAACAGATGGGACAGAAGATGAGTGGTCTCGGAAAACTTCAATATAAAGTCGGTGTCGATGTATCGCAGACAATATGGGATGGGGGAGTGTCGCGTTCGCGCCGGCAGCTCGTGCGCTCGCAGGATGCCGTGCAGAAGTCAGCTATCGATGTTGAACTGTATGCTGTCAGGGAGCGTGTGGAAAATATCTTCTTCGCAATCCTGCTCACGGAAGAGCAGATAGCGCAGAGCCGTGTGACCTACGGACTTCTTCAACACAATCTCGACAAACTCCGTGCCATGTTCCGCAACGGCACTGCGATGCAGAGCGATCTTGATATGATCGAGGCGCAGGCCCTCACCGTCAATCAGCGAATTTCTCAGGCACAGAGTGCTGTCAAAGGCTATCGCCGTGTTCTGGAACTGTTTGTCGGAGAAAGTCTCGCTGACATGACTCTTGACCGGCCTTTGGCTGAAATCCCGGCTTCGTTTGAACCGGACAGGCCTGAAATCCGATTGTTTGACCATCAATTATCAGCCAATAAGATTGCCGCCGATCTAACCGACACATCTCTCATGCCAAAAATCGGATTCTTCGGTCAGGCATATTACGGTTATCCCGGCTTCAATTATTTCAAGAGCATGATCAACAGGGATCTTTCATTCAATGTGATGGCAGGACTGAAAGTGTCGTGGAACATTGATTCGTTCTACTCGAAAAAGAACAATTCACGCCGGACCACCGTCAATTCCGAGAATATCAATGCCGACAGGGAACTGTTTCTTTTCAACAACAGATTGCAGTCATCCTCTCAAATGGAAGCTATCGACGGATTGAAATCCGTCATGAAGGATGATGCCCGCATCGTGGCTCTCCGCGCCAATGTCCGCAAGGCCGCCGAATCACAGCTCGAAAACGGAATAATCGACGCAACGGCTCTGCTGACAAAAATCTCGGATGAGAATATTGCCGGACTTACGGCTAAACTTCATGAAATCCAGCTTCTGCAGGAAATTTATAAATTAAAATATACTCTCAACAGATGAAAACCATATTCTCTCTTACCGCAGCGGCTATAATCATGACCGCATGTACTGCAACACCGGACTATGATGCCACGGGGATATTTGAAGCCACGACCGTGACTGTCTCGGCCGAGACTTCAGGTAAGATTCTATACCTCGGCATTAATGAGGGTGACAGTGTGACTCGCGGTGAAACGATTGCGGTCATCGACACTGCAACGCTTGTCCTGCAGCAGAAGCAACTCGACAGTCAGCGACAGTCGGCTGAAAGCTCTTCGCCCGACATTGCTGCGCAGGCGGCTGCATTGCGTGCGCAGATAGCTCACCAGCAGCACGAATGCGAGCGTTTCAGCCGCCTGCTTGCCGATGGAGCCACAACGCAGAAACAGTATGACGATGCTCAGGCTCAACTCACCACTCTGCGCGGTCAGTTGACGGCATTGCTCTCCACCCTCGGCAAAAACAGATCGTCGATTTCCGACAATGCTGTCGCCATCCAGTATCAGTCCGAGCAGATCGAGGAACAGATAGCCAAAAGTACGGTCACCTCACCGTTGACCGGAACGGTGCTTGTGAAGTATGCCGAACCGGGCGAGTTCGCAACACCGGGCCGTCCGCTCTGCAAGCTCGCTGATCTGGACAACATATATCTGCGTTCATATTTTACCGCTTCGCAGCTTGCGGGGATAAAGATAGGGCAGAAAGTAACTGTGATAGCTGATTTCGGTGGTGACGAACAGTATGAATATCCGGGTACTGTCAGATGGATCGCACAGGAGAGTGAATTTACTCCGAAATCCATCCAGACCAAGGACAGCCGCGCTAATCTGGTCTATGCGGTAAAGGTGGCCGTCAGAAACGACGGACGGCTCAAACTCGGACAGTATGGTGAAGTAAGGCTATGAATCCCGCAGTCAGGATAACGGATCTCACTAAGCGTTACGGCAGTCTCACAGCTGTCGATAATGTCAGGCTCACGGTGGAGGAGGGTGAGCTGTTCGGACTCATCGGGCCTGACGGTGCAGGTAAGAGTACGATCTATAAGATACTTGCCACGCTCTTGCAGCCGGATAGCGGGACGGCGGTGGTCTGCGGTCTCGATACGGTGAGGGATTATAGGCGGCTGCGTACCAAGATCGGTTATATGCCCGAACGCTTCTCGCTCTATCAGGACCTTACTGTCAGTGAGAATCTACGCTTTTTCGCATCTCTGTTCGGCGTATCCGTGAAGGATAACTATGATCTCATAGCCCCGGTGTTCGGACAGCTCGAACGTTTTCCCGATCGCAAGGCCGGTGCATTGTCGGGCGGTATGAAGCAGAAACTGGCTTTAAGCTGTGCGCTTATCCACCGTCCTGAGATCCTGCTTCTCGACGAACCGACCACAGGCGTGGATGCCGTGTCCAGAAATGAATTCTGGGATATGCTTTCGACGCTCCGTGAGAAAGGTATAACCATACTTGTCTCCACTTCCTATATGGATGAAGCTACGCGCTGCGGACGCATCGCTATGATCGATAAAGGTCATATACTTGAGGTCGATACTCCCGCCAAGCTTGTGGCACATCTTGGCGAGAATCTGTTCAATGCTGTCGCTTCCGATATGTTCGGATTGCTGACGCGACTAAGGAAGATGCCGGATGTGATCGATTGCTACACATTCGGAGCGACGCTTCACCTCGTCGGCTCTCCGGAATTTTCGCCGGAAAAGACTGAGACAGCCCTCATCGCTTCGGGGCTTTCTGATGTCAGGATTTACCCTGCCACAGGTGATATCGAGGATCTGTTTATAAAACTGACACGCGATGAAAACTGATGAAACTGTAATTTCAGTAAAAAATCTCACGAAGAAATTCGGATCATTCACGGCCGTTGACCATATTTCATTCGATGTGATGAAAGGTGAGATCTTCGGCTTTCTCGGAGCAAACGGTGCAGGGAAGACAACGGCAATGCGTATGCTGTGCGGATTGAGTTACCCTACATCTGGCGACGGGTCTGTGGCCGGTTGCGACATCCGGACACAGGCGGAGGATATAAAGAAGCACATCGGTTACATGAGTCAGAAATTCTCACTTTATGAGGATCTGACGGTCATGGAGAATCTGCAGCTTTTCTCGACCATCTACGGAATGACGGATACAGAGATCCGCACTGCATCCTCACGTCTTTTCAGCGAATTTGGGATGGACGAGATGCGCGATACTCGTGTGAAGGACATCCCCGTCGGGTGGAAACAGCGACTTGCCTTCGCCACGGCTACGATTCATCGTCCGGATGTTGTGTTTCTCGACGAGCCTACAGGTGGTGTTGATCCGGTGACACGCCGTCGCTTCTGGGAGCTGATCTATAAGGCATCATCCGAGGGCATGACCATATTCGTGACTACGCATTATCTTGACGAGGCCGAATACTGCAACCGCGTGTCCATAATGGTTGACGGACGTATCAATGCGCTTGCCTCACCGGCTTCGCTCAAGGAAAAATATCATGCTGCGACGATGGACGAAGTGTTTCGCATTGTGGCAAAGGATGCTATAAGAGAATAGAATGATATGGGTATATTACAGTCACTTGTGAGGAAAGAGGCCCTGCACATTGTGCGCGATACGCGTACGATGCTCATCACCTTGTTCATGCCTCTGGTTCTGTTGCTACTTTTCGGATTTGCTATTTCTACGGAAGTCAACGACATCAGGATAGTCGCGGTAGTGGATAGTCATAACGACACTACGAGAGATATCCTCGAACGTCTGCGTGTCAACGGTTATTTCACTTTCCAAGGACTCGCGCCGGCCTCCGAGGTCGAGAATCTGCTCCGTGCGGGAAAGACGGATGCCGCCTTGTTTCTTAAAACCGATAACGGCGAGCTGAAATCGCAGATAGTGGTCGATGCTTCCAATACGACTTCCGCACAGACAATGACCGCATATATACAAGGTGTAATTTCCGGATCATCCGTGCAATCACCCGTGCTCACATACACGATGTATAATCCACAGTTGAAAAGCGCGTATAATTTCGTGCCGGGTATAATGGGCATGATATTCATATTGATCTGCGCTATAATGACCTCCGTGTCAATTGTCCGCGAGAAGGAGAACGGGACGATGGCTCTGCTCCTTGTATCCCCGGTGAACCCCGGCAAGATCATTGTTGGTAAACTCGTGCCATACTTTATCCTGTCATGTATGATCCTTGCAGTCATGCTTCTCATCTCCTATACGTTGCTCGGACTGCCTGTATCTGCGAGTATCATAAATGTTATTCTGCTTTCATTGATCTATATCGTACTCTCATTGTCCATCGGTCTTCTTGTATCGACGATCGCTGAGTCACAGCTCACGGCTCTCATAGCTTCGGCAGTCATGCTGATGCTCCCTGTAATAATGTTTTCGGGAATGATTTTCCCGATTGACAATATGCCGTCCGTGCTTCAGGGTGTCTCGTGCATCATTCCTGCCAGATGGTATGTGGAGGCGATGCGCAAACTTATGATTCAGCAGCTTTCACTCAGCTATGTCGTTAAAGAGACCTGCATATTGCTACTGATGACACTCGTTCTGCTCATATTATCATTAAAAAATTTCTATTCCAAGCGATGATTAGATTCCGGATACTCAAGGCTCTTCTACGAAAAGAGATACGGCTCATGATGCATAATCCGCTCATTCCAAGGATTATCATTATGATGCCGGTAGTAGTTATGCTTGTGATGCCGCTTGTGGCCAATCTTGATGTGAAAAATGTAAATGTGACTGTTGTTGACAATGACCACAGTCAGTTATCGAGGCGTATCATATCAGATATCGGGGCTGCTGAATCTCTGTCAGTAGAGGCTGTCTGCAACACCCATGAGGAAGCCATGCTGACGGTTGAGGACGGAAAGTCGGATGTGATTCTGACCATTCCGGTGGATTATTCCGCGAAATTGATTTCAGGAATGATTCCCGTGGATGTTGAGGCAAATGGAGTGAATGCAACCAAGGGTATGCTTGGCGCACAGTACGTCGTGCAATCGGTGACTGCTACTCTCCGGCAATGGATGGAGGAGGATGGTATGTCGATACCGCAGCCTGAGATAAGCGTGATCAACCGATACAATCCGACACTCAATTTCCGCAACTACATGATACCCGCGCTGATGGTGGTGCTCCTGATCATAATCTGCGGTTTCCTCCCCGCGCTTAATCTCGTGAGCGAGAAGGAGAGCGGAACCATCGAGGCCATGAACGTTACGCCGGTCAGTCGCATGACATTCGTGCTGTCAAAACTTATACCATTCTGGATCGTAGGACTTTTGGTCGTGACTGTCGGTATGCTCATCGGGTGGCTGGTCTATGGTCTGGTTCCCCAAGGCAGCATTGCCGCAATATACTTAGCAGCGGTTTTGTTTAGTCTGGTTATGTCAGGTCTTGGTGTATCTATAGCTAATCAGTCATCCACGATGCTTCAGAGTATATTCGTGATGTTTGCGTTCATCATTATCTTTCAGCTTATGAGCGGACTGTTCACCCCTATAAGATCCATGCCTGACTGGGCACAGTGCATCACATACGCCATTCCGCCAAGATATTTCATCGAGATAATGCGCTCCATCTATCTGAAGGGTACATCTGTAGGTGAGCTTTGGCAACAATATCTAATACTTATGGGGTTTGCCGTATTTTTCTCATCTGTCGCCGCTATCACCTATCGTAAACAATCATGATGAGTACCGGACGATAAGATTTCAGTCGGGTAGGGTGATACTATATACAATAAGACGATTAGTTAAAATCAATCCGGTTGTAGGGCTTGCGTCCGCACACATCCTACAACCGGAAATATAATTATTTTGAATACTCCCTCATAAAAACGGGAGGGGGTGAATTACTTATCGTCCTGCTGCACGCATGAGCGTTGAAGCCTGCGGAGCTGGTTGTAATTGGATAAGACTGTAAGGCTTTTAGGTGATTCCATATACCAGTCCATCAGAGGCTGGATTTTATTAAGGAACGCATTCCATTCAGGATCATCATCAGCGACAACGTCGTTATACCAGTTACTTTCAGTGGAAGCCTTGCAGAAGAGTGCCTGATCTTCCGGCGTAGCATTATCGCGGTAATAATCCAGATATTGTCCAAAAATTTCATTCGCCTTCTGAGGATCGTCGTTCATAAAGGCCGACATTGCAGAATACATCATTTCATGTGCATCCCCAACAGGGTTTTCACCGATCCGCGTAGAAGTGCAGCCATACAGTAATAGTGACAGTATAACTGTGAAGAGATACTTTACCATGATTGCATTGCGTTTTGATTGGTTTTGTCCTGCAAATTTACTGAATAATCATTAAAAAGTCAAGAACTTATTTGAACTTTTTGATTTTTTAGAACCGGATGTGTTTTTATGGCGGTTATTCGGACAAGATGAGGCTTTGTGGGCTTGTGTTAATGTCTTCAGAAGAACAACAGAAAGAGCTGTATCAGGATGGCTAAATTCCGGGTTGTAGGGCCTGCGCTTGCACTGGCCAAAATTTAAGGCAATATGATAATCAGGTAATTACAGCGTAGAATTCAGCCAGCACAAGCGCAGGCCCTACAACCGAATTGACATTGATACAGCATCGCGGGTATTAAAATTTCAGATTATTCGTCATCATTTTTGTGATCTTTGTTCTTCTGAAAAGCATTTGTCAGGAAGTTCGTCAGATAGACGGTGAACAGAGGGAAGATTATCATGCCTGAAACCGGGAGAATGACTGCTACGATCTTTCCCGGTAAAGTCACAGGCTGTATGTTGCAGCCTACGGTTGACATATTCATGGCAGCCCACCATAGGGCAGTCCAGTAAGAAGTGACTTCCGGATTGACACCCTGTTCGCGCTGAAAGAATATGAGTGAGCAGAAATAACTTACGAGCAGCATGATCACTATGTAAGACATGAACAGGCTTGTCACCGCATTGCTTGAGAGATAGCCGATCACAATCGAAAGTGCCAGAGCACCGCGTGCAAGCGGAATGAATCTCACGAAATAGAGGGCATCGGCACTCAGATGAATGTCCATCTGGTTGATTATGTTAAGATAGGGGATCGACAGCAGCAGGAACACCAATCTTCGGCGGAAGTATCGGCCTTTATCCTCGGCATACCAGAGTCCGATGAAAAAATCGAGAATAAACACCATACATACCCAGAACTGAAACCTCATGTATGAATGATTCTCAAGAAAATCTATTTTCTTGAACGTATCGACGGACAGCAATACGATAAGTAAAACGGAGAGCACCAGTACAATGATGTTCATAGTACGGGTTACATAATGTTTCACCTTAGGATTGTGATGAGGAGCAGGAACATGAGTAGCGGATGAATTACCGCCGGTGGTTGAAACGTCGCTCATAATGATGAATGTTTGATAAGCATAATGAAAAAATATAAACTTACCATGTTCCGGTAAGCCCGCGCCGCAGAAATCCGACACGTACATATTTCCAACGCCTCATCTTTAAAATTTGTTCGTTTAGAGGTCAGACTATGCCGGATTCTAAGTTGAGCGGATAGATTCTGTATTCGGATACAGGATAGCCGGTAGCACAACTGGTCAATGTGTTGGCGCGTGATGCGCCGGCTTTATAATTTTTAAGAACTATAAATTTAGTCCACTGTCCGGATGGACGGTGGGCGTTTTCTTGATATATTCTAATCTGATGAATCGGGGATTCGTAGGGACTATCTGAATCCTGTCTGATCCGAAAATCAAAAAAAGTCTTATAATCATTGATTATAAGACTTTTTTTGCGGAGAGGACGAGATTCGAACTCGTGGTAGGATTGCTCCTACGTCAGTTTAGCAAACTGGTGGTTTCAGCCACTCA
>NZ_JAIDBW010000053.1:0-16725 GCF_029056165.1 Duncaniella sp.
GGACACGCTCATGGTCAGCGGAGTATATCGGACAAATCAGCCTGAGTTTGACAACGCCATGATCTATCTTCCGCTCCACAGTGCCCGTGAACTTCTTGACTATACCACCGAAGGGACGGCCGTTGAGATAGCCATAGAGCCGGGACACGATGTCGGTCACGTCGTCAAGGCGATTGAAAGCAGACTTGGGGAATCATATATTGTGGCAGACCGCCTCAGACAGGAGTCACACTCCTTCCGCATGATAGCCATCGAGAAATGGATTACTTTCCTTATGCTCGTGTTCGTCCTCGTCATGGCCTCGTTCAATATCCTGTCATCCCTCGCCATGCTCATAATAGAAAAGGAGGAAAGTCTGCGCATACTCAGCGCGGTAGGTGCGCCGGATTCGATGCTTCGGCGTATATTTCTTGATCAGGGCTTGCTCGTGGCTCTTGCCGGAGGTGCTGCGGGTATCGTGACAGGTGTGATCCTCTGTCTTGTTCAGGAACATTTCGGCATCATCACGCTCGGAGGTGACCATTCGCAGATGTCCATCGTCACCTATCCCTGTGTCCTCGAATTTACCGATGTGCTCGTGACCGCCGGAGTCGTTGTGGTTATCGGTTGTATTTCCGGATTCATAGCCTCGCGCAGTGTCCGCCCTCCCTTCGGTAGATGAACTGTGGATTATGGATAAAAATCAAGGTGGTGAAGTTTGGCTATTGATAATAAATTTCGTAATTTAGCAGTCATAAAAATTTGTGTTATCAAACCTCAGGCATTTTATTAAAAGATCAGATCATGTCAACACCAACCAACCATAGATATTGCGTCATCATGTGTGGCGGAGTGGGAAGCCGTTTCTGGCCCTATTCACGAGAGGACTGTCCGAAGCAGTTCATCGACTTCCTCGGCACGGGACGTTCGTTGCTCCAGATGTCTTATGACCGCGTTCTTCCGATAGTACCCAAGGAAAATGTCATAGTGGTTACAAATGAAAAATACGCTCCCCTCATCCGTGAGCAGTTGCCCGATGTGCTCCCCTCCAACATCCTTCTTGAACCAGCACGCCGCAACACCGCTCCCTGTATCGCATGGGCGGCCTACCATATAGCGGCTCTTGATCCCGAAGCGTCAATGATTGTCACTCCGAGTGACCACCTGATCACACGCGAAAACATCTTCCTCGACTGTGTGCGCCGTGGCTTTGAGTTTGTGGAGTCAAATGACGCGCTTCTTACTCTCGGAATCACACCCACACGTCCCGAAACCGGCTACGGTTACATTCAGGTCGGTCAGGAAGCTGAACCCGGCATACTGAAGGTGAAGACATTCACCGAAAAGCCGAATCTTGAGCTTGCGAAAGTGTTCCTTGAGTCAGGTGAGTTCTTCTGGAATTCAGGAATCTTCCTTTGGAAAGCATCGACGATCATTGATGCGCTCCATAAATACAATCCCGATCTTACGGCTCTCTTTGACCGTGGAAAGGCCGACTTCGGCACTCCGGAAGAAGAGGCGTTCATAAAGGCCAACTTCATTGCATGTCCCTCCAACTCGATTGACTATGCGGTGATGGAGAAGGCCGACAATGTCTATGTGGAGTGTGTCAGCTTCGGGTGGAACGATCTCGGAACTTGGAGCGCGCTCTATGACAATTCGCCCCGCAACAGCGACAGCAATGTGACGCAGAACTGCAGCGTCCTCGCATACGAGAGCAAGGGTAACATCTTTGCTGTCCAGCAGCCCGATAAACTCGTCGTGGTCCACGGGCTGAAGGATTATATCATAGCCGACGCAGGCGATGTGCTCCTTATCTGTCCCAAGGCCGAGGAACAGCGGATCAAGCAGATGGTCAACGACGCCAAGATTTCGTTTGGCGATAAATATCTCTGAAACAACAACCGATACACACAATAGCCTTACGATCAATATGCAGGAATACAAACTCACTCCCCAAGAAGAGGATGCCTATGTGGAGCAGCAGTTCCGCGATCTGCTTGACGGCTACCTCGCCAGTAACCACCGTAAGAAAGTGGAGATCATAGAGCGTGCCTTTCGCTTTGCAAAGGATGCTCACAAGGGAGTGCGCCGACGGTCCGGCGAGCCTTACATACTCCATCCTATCGCCGTCGCCAAGATCGCGTCGCAGGAGATAGGTCTGGGATCGACATCCATCTGTGCCGCGCTTCTCCACGATGTGGTGGAGGATACGGAATATACCGTGGAGGATATCGAGCAGCATTTCGGTCGTAAGATAGCACGTATAGTCGAGGGTCTGACAAAAATTTCCGGAGGTATCTTCGGCGACAAGGCTTCGGCTCAGGCTGAGAATTTCCGCAAGCTGCTGCTTACCATGAGCGAGGACATACGCGTGGTGTTGATAAAGATGGCCGACCGTCTCCACAACATGCGCACCCTCGGTTCGATGGCTCCTAATAAGCAGTACAAGATTGCGGGCGAGACCCTCTACATCTACGCTCCGCTTGCCCATCGCCTCGGACTTTTCGAAATCAAGACCGAACTGGAGGATCTCAGCTTCAAGTATGAGCACCCCGGTGAGTACAGGCGCATAGCCGACCTGATCTCACAGACCGAGGCCGGACGTGAGGTGGTCTATAATGATTTCGCCACTCCTATCCTGAAGCGTCTCGACGCCATGGGGCTTGACTATGAGGCCAAGGCCCGGTTGAAGTCCGTCTATTCCATCTGGCGCAAGATGGAGACCAAACACATACCCTTCGAGGAGGTCTATGACCTTTATGCCATGCGTATCATCTTTGATGTGCCGGAAGGAGAGTCCGAAAAGGAGATGTGTTTCAAGATCTACTCTGCGTTGACCGATCTGTACCGTCCGCATCCTGACCGCACGCGTGATTGGATTACAAATCCTAAGGCCAACGGTTATCAGGCTCTCCACGTGACCCTCATGGGCCCTGACGGAAACTGGATCGAGGTGCAGATCCGCAGCCGCCGCATGGACGAGATTGCTGAAAAGGGTTTTGCCGCGCATTGGAAATATAAGATAGGCGAGCATGAGGAGGAGAGTGAACTCAATGTTTGGCTGAAAACCATCAAGGATATACTTGATGATCCTACTCCGAGTGCCATTGACTTCCTCGACACACTGAAACTCAACCTGTTTGCCACGGAAATCGTGGTGTTCACGCCCAAGGGTGAACTCCTTACGCTTCCAGCCGGTGCGACTGTGCTCGACGTGGCGTTTTCGCTCCACTCTGAAATCGGTATCCACTGCATAGCCGGTAAAGTCAACCATAAACTTGTCCCGCTCTCTCATCGTCTCAATTCTGGTGATCAGGTGGAGGTCCTCACCTCCAATTCGCAGTCTCCGAAACCGGAATGGATGAATTTTCTCGCCACCGCAAAGGCCAAAACCCGTCTCCGCAAGGAATTGCGCCGTGTGCAGCAGCCTGTAATCGAGGAAGGAAAGAAGATCTTCGATGAATTCATGGTGCAGAACGACATTATTGTCAATAACAGCGTTATGACAAAGATCCTCGGAACGTATCATGTAGCCTCGCGCGAAGAACTTTTCTATAAGCTCGGCAGCGGAGAGGTGTCGATCGACGATTATCTAAACGTCAATACCTCGCGTGGTGCGCGTTCGCTCGTGTCGCGTCTCTTCCGTCTCGGCTTCGGTGGTGATAATAAGAAAATGAAGGTCAAGAAGCTCCTTTCTGCGACCGAGGAAACCGGGGCTGATAAGCCTAAACAACCGGAAATAAACACAAAGGAAACATACGTCCTGCGATTCAACGAGCAGGAGAGTAATTTCTCTTTCGCCGAGTGCTGCCGTCCGATACCCGGCGATGAAGTGATGGGATTCATCACGGATGAGGGCACGGTCGAGGTGCATTCGCTCACATGTCCGCGTGCACAGGTGCTCAAGGCCAGCTTCGGTCCACGGATTCTCGCCACCAAGTGGGATGAGGTTACAGGAAGCTTCCTTGCCAACATACGCATCGAGGGCATTGACCGCCACGGTATCCTTCAGGAACTCACCCGCATGATCTCTACCGCGCTCAATATCGACATCCGTCGTCTGAACATTGCGGCCGACAAGGAAGTGTTTACCTGCGAGCTTGATGTGCTTGTTTCAAACACCGAGGCTGTCGATGAACTCTGTAAGAGCATCATAAAGATCGAAGGTGTCAGCAAGGCCGACCGCGTCCGCTCCTATGAGAAATAAGATTTCCTATCGAGGAAGTTGCGTGATAACTTTAAATGATGGCGATGGATGGATTTCGTATTCAAGAGTTTTATAAGAGATTTCCAATCCTCTTGTGGCTTATCCTGCTGTTTGCAGCCCTTGGATCTGTCGCGGACATAATTGAGTATTATTCCAATCTCCCGTCACGGGTAGTTAATATCTTATGTATTGTGGCCGTAGCTGTGTCTAAGGCTACGGTACTGACAGGTCTATATGTTTTTTTGAAACGGTTTAATTGGCTGTATTATTTGACTATAGCTGTCATTATCGTATTCATACTGCTGTCACTTGTCAACGGACTTTCCACTCTTCTATACGGATTTGGAATATCGCGGAAAATGTTGACCATTCTTGCCGAGACGAATGCTGGTGAGGTGCATGAATTTCTTCCCGGACTTGCTGTCAGATTTAGGGAAATGCTGTTTTCATGGAAAACTTTCTGTGTCCTTTTGGGCTGGGTTGTTTTCGTGTATGCCGTTATAGCTATTCCGAAGCGGTTATTTTGTATGTTTGTGGTCGGTGTCTCATTTGTAGGGATCGGCTATTTTGGATATGTCAGCCTGACATCTTCATGGGGGAGGACTAATTACATAGTCTGTATGAGGACTTATAGATCGGTATCTGGAGTATTGAGAAACATGAGTAAGGTCCGGGAACTTAAAGCTGTTCCACGCGTGTTTCCGGATGCTGAGAGCCTGAGCTCCGCCCATCTGATAGATAAACTTGTGGTTGTCATAGGGGAGTCAGCCTCCCGCGATCATCTCGCAGTTTATGGCTATCCATTGCCTACCACTCCGGAACTGGAAGCCAGATCTTCTGACCTGATCCTGTTTAATAATGCTGTGGCATCTTCCACTTCAACTGCCGAGAATATGCCCCGTCTTCTTTCATTCATGACAGATGAACCGACTGAAAAAGAGTGGTATGATTATCCGACTGTCATACAGGTAGCCCGGTTGTCCGGTTATCGTACATACTGGTTGTCCAATCAGGAGCGTACTGGCGAATGGTCTAATCTCTCAGGGATTCTTTCCATGGATGCTGATGTGGTTAAATATGTTGGAGCTGAGGATTCTGAAGATCATCTGCTTTCCAAGTATGACGAGGTTCTGTTGCCAATTTTATCAGACGCGATTGCTGCGGACGATTCATTGCAGGTGATATTTCTGCATCTGATGGGTTCGCATATACAGTATGAAAATCGCGTTCCCCCCTCAATGTATAAATTTAAGTATGATGACATTCTGAAAACCACCCCGCGTGAGTGGTTGGATAAGCGTAGTGCCGGTGTGGTTGCGGCCTACGATAATTCGATCCTCTATACTGACAGTATTTTAGGTGTGGTGATGGATATGGTTGATTCTGTCGGAAAACCTGCGGTAATGGTCTATTTGTCTGATCACGGCGAGAATGTCTATGATGACCGTAAGTATAATGGGCGTGATCCAAAATTCACGGAAGTCCCTTTCATCATATATATGAACGTCCTTTGCCGAAATGCTAATCCAATTTTGGCCGAGGAGATGAGAGATGCCCGTTCACGAAAATTCTCGACTTCAGAGTTGCCGCAGATGATAATGCACCTTACGGGTACGCGCCACGCGCTTTATGATTCTGTAAGAGATCCTCTTTCATCATTTTTCAGAGAGAGACCGCGTTATGTAGATGGGAAGCCATTCGGATCGGAATGATAGTTTCTGGGATGGACATTGGGATTTTTTACAGTTGAAGCCACGTTATCTGCTAAAAATGTCGTAACTTTGCGGACGGGAAATAGTGCGTCCCATAAACTTCATAATCCATCAACCGCATGCGACAGTCTAAGCGCGCCGTTCTCATTCTTGAAGACGGCACAACGTTTGAAGGGAAATCCTTTGGCTATGAAGCCTCTACTGCCGGTGAAGTGGTGTTCAACACTGCTATGATCGGCTATCCCGAAAGTTTGACCGACCCATCATACGAAGGTCAGATACTGGTAACTACCTATCCGATTCTCGGAAATTACGGCGTCCCGCCACGCCGCGAGAAAGACGACGTCAGTGAGTATTACGAAAGCGACAACATCCATTGCAAGGCCATCGTGGCTCAGGATTATTCCTTCGATCACTCCCACTGGCAGGCAGACCGCTCCCTTGCCCAATGGCTCAAGGAAGAAAAAATACCCGGAATTTACGGCATCGACACACGTCAGCTGACCAAGCATCTCCGCGAACACGGTTCAATGCTCGGAAAGATTATAATTGACGGCTGTGACGATGTCGATTTTTATGATCCCAATCTTGAAAATCTTGTCGGGAAAGTTAGCTGCAAGGAAGTGGAGACCCACGGAAGCGGTGACAAGACTGTGGTGCTCGTGGATTGCGGTGTCAAGCACAACATTATCCGTTGTCTGACCCGCCGGGGCGTCAAGGTGATCCGTGTGCCTTGGAACTATGATTTCAACACCATTCCTTACGACGGTCTTTTCATCTCCAACGGTCCGGGCAACCCCGATATGGCCGAGGAGACTGTGGTCAATATCCGCAAGGCAATGGAAAACGGCAAACCTATCTGCGGTATCTGCATGGGCAATCAGCTTCTCGCAAAAGCGGCTGGTGCAAAGACCTATAAACTGAAATACGGTCACCGAAGCCACAACCAGCCCGTGCGTCTTGCCGGAACTGAGAAATGTTTCATCACATCCCAGAACCACGGTTTCGCCGTCGATAGCGAGACTCTGCCCGCTGACTGGGAACCCCTCTTTATAAATATGAACGACGGTACTAACGAAGGTATCCGCCACAAGTCGAAACCGTATTTTTCCGCACAGTTCCATCCGGAGGCAAGTTCCGGACCGAAGGACACGGAATTTCTTTTCGACGAGTTTATCAAAATGCTTTAACGTCATCCCTTCAGGTAATTATTCACCATGCGTAACGAGAACATCAAGAAAGTATTGCTGCTTGGTAGCGGCGCGTTGAAAATCGGTGAGGCCGGTGAGTTCGACTACTCCGGTTCGCAGGCTCTCAAAGCCATGAAGGAGGAGGGGATCACGACCGTCCTCATAAACCCCAATATCGCCACCGTCCAGACATCCGAAGGTTTTGCCGATAAGATCTACTTCCTGCCGGTGACACCTTATTTTGTTGAAAAGGTAATCCGTAAGGAGAAGCCTGACGGTATTCTGCTTGCATTCGGCGGTCAGACCGCGCTCAACTGCGGTGTGGAGCTTTATCGTTCCGGAGTGCTTGAAAAGTATGGGGTCGAGGTGCTGGGCACCCCTGTGCAGGCTATCATGGACACCGAGGACCGTGAGCTTTTCGTAAAGAAACTCGATGAGATCGACGTCAAGACCATCAAGAGCGAGGCTGTCAACTCTATTGAGGATGCCAAACACGCCGCCGCTACTCTCGGCTATCCCGTGATTGTCCGTGCGGCCTACGCGCTCGGCGGTCTCGGCAGCGGTTTCTGTGACAATGAGGAGGAGCTCGTATCCCTCGTGGAGAAAGCTCTCGCATTCTCTCCGCAGGTTCTTGTGGAGAAATCACTCAAAGGCTGGAAGGAGGTCGAGTATGAGGTTGTCCGTGACCGTTATGACAACTGTATCACCGTCTGCAATATGGAAAACTTCGACCCGCTGGGAATCCATACCGGTGAGTCCATCGTCGTAGCCCCCTCGCAGACCCTCTCAAACGAAGATTATCACATGCTGCGCAAGCTTGCCATAAAGATCATACGCCACATCGGCATCGTCGGCGAATGTAACGTGCAGTATGCTTTTGACCCGACTTCGATGGACTATCGTGTCATCGAGGTCAACGCCCGTCTCAGCCGTTCATCCGCACTCGCCTCGAAGGCTACCGGTTATCCTTTGGCATTTGTCGCGGCCAAACTCGGTCTCGGCTACGGTCTCTTTGACCTCCGTAACTCAGTCACCAAGGAAACGTCGGCGTTTTTCGAACCCGCGCTTGACTATATCGTCTGCAAGATCCCCCGCTGGGATCTCGGTAAATTCCACGGTGTGCGTCGCGAGATCGGTTCATCCATGAAATCAGTCGGCGAGGTCATGGCCATCGGACGTACTTTCGAGGAAGTGATTCAGAAAGGCCTGCGTATGATCGGTCAGGGTATGCACGGATTTGTGGGAAATAATCAGCGCGATCTTCCGGATCTGGAACATGCCCTCAAGGAACCCACCGACAAGCGTATCCTTGCCATTGCACAAGCTTTGTTCAAGGGCTACACGGTTGATCAGATCCATGATCTCACTAAGATCGACAAATGGTTTCTCTTCAAACTTCAGAATATTATCAACACCGCACGCGAGCTGCGTGACTATGATAAACTTGAGTCACTCCCCGAATCCCTGCTGCGTCAGGCAAAGGAACAGGGCTTCAGTGACTTCCAGATCGCCCGTGAGATCTATCAGGATCGCCTTACAGAGCCTGAAAAGGCACTCCTTGATGTCCGTGCCTTCCGTAAGAAGCTCGGCATCCTTCCGGTGGTCAAGCAGATCGACACTCTTGCAGCTGAATATCCTGCACAGACCAATTACCTCTATCTCACCTACAACGGCCGTGAGAACGACGTTAAGTATCTCCACGACCACCGTTCGATCGTGGTTCTCGGTTCGGGTGCTTACCGCATCGGATCGTCCGTAGAGTTTGACTGGTGTTCGGTCAACGCACTCCTTACCGTCAAGAAAGAAGGCTGGCGTTCGGTGATGATCAACTATAATCCGGAGACTGTCTCCACTGACTATGATATTTGTGACCGCCTCTATTTCGATGAGCTGACATTCGAACGCGTCATGGACATCCTTGACCTCGAACAGCCTCACGGCACAATTCTCTCGGTCGGCGGTCAGATCCCCAACAACCTTGCGACACGTCTTGACGCTCAACACATCAACATCCTCGGAACGACCGCGCAAAGCATCGACAATGCCGAGGATCGCAACAAGTTCTCGGCCATGCTTGACCGTCTCGGTATCGACCAGCCCCGCTGGCGTGAGCTTACGAGCCTCGAAGACATCAACGAGTTCATCGATGAGGTAGGCTTCCCCGTGCTTGTCCGTCCGAGCTACGTGCTTTCAGGTGCCGCAATGAATGTCTGTCACAATCAGGAGCAGCTGACACGCTTCCTCCAGCTTGCGGCCAACGTATCCAAGCAGCATCCGGTGGTGGTGTCACAGTTCATCTCCGGAGCAAAGGAAATCGAGATGGATGCCGTGGCGCAGGACGGCGAGATAGTCGCATACGCCATTTCCGAGCACATCGAATATGCCGGTGTCCACTCAGGCGACGCAACCATCCAGTTCCCCCCCCAGAAGCTCTATGTCGAGACCATGCGCCGCATCCGTAAGATCTCGCGTCAGATTGCCAAGGCTCTCAATATCTCTGGTCCGTTCAATATCCAGTTCCTCGCCAAGAACAACGATATCAAGGTGATCGAGTGTAACCTGCGTGCATCCCGAAGCTTCCCCTTCGTTTCAAAGGTGCTCAAGATCAATTTCATCGATCTCGCTACCCGCGTCATGCTCGGTCTGCCGGTCGAGAAGCCTTCGAAGAGTGCTTTCGACCTCGATTATGTGGGCATAAAGGCATCGCAGTTCAGCTTCTCGCGTCTGCAGGGTGCTGACCCCGTCCTCGGTGTCGATATGGCTTCGACTGGTGAGGTGGGCTGCATCGGTGTCGATTCATCTGAAGCTCTCATCAAGGCCATGATTTCTGTCGGTAACCGCATTCCATCCAAGGCCGTCCTGATGTCAACCGGTACTCCCAAGCAGAAAGCCGACCTCCTTGATGCCGCTCATGAACTTTCCAATCGCGGATATACCATCTACGCTACCGGTGGCACGCATACCTACCTCAATGACAACGGTATCCCGGCTATCCGCGTTTATTGGCCGTCGCAGCCCGACATGCAGCCGCAGGCCATCGAACTGCTCCATGACCACAAGGTGGATATGGTGATCAATATTCCCAAGAACTTCTCGACCACCGAGCTTACCAACGGTTACAAGATACGCCGTGCGGCCATCGACCTCAACATCCCGCTGATGACCAACGCCCGTCTGGCCTCGGCATATATCGATGCGTTCACAACCCATCCGCTCGATGATATCGAGATCAAGAGCTGGGACGAGTATTGAGTCGGGACTCTGTAGTGATAGCTCTTTTAATGCTTAACTAATCATTAAAATTCTTAGCTTTTACAAAATACAAGAAATTTTAAACGGCCTCTTGTTGCAAAGCCTGCGGAGATTTTGTAAATTTGCCTTCGCATTTATGCAAAATCATCAATTCGCCTCAACAAGGCCAAAACTAAGGTGAAAATTTCAACCAAACATTAATTATAGACTATGAAGATTGAAAAAATTATCGGTCGTGAAGTCCTTGACTCACGCGGCAACCCCACTGTAGAAGTTGATGTAACCCTCGAATCAGGCGCATTCGGTCGCGCTTCTGTTCCCTCTGGTGCTTCTACCGGTGTAAACGAAGCTCTTGAGCTCCGTGACGGTGACAAGTCTCGTTACATGGGCAAAGGTGTTCAGAAGGCTGTTGCCAACGTGAACGGTCCTATCGCTGACGCTCTCAAGGGTATGAGTGCTCTCGATCAGATCAAGATCGACGAGACCATGATCGCACTTGACGGTACTGAAACCAAGTCAAACCTCGGTGCAAACGCTATCCTCGGCGTATCTCTCGCCGTTGCAAAGGCTGCTGCCAACTATCTCGACCTTCCCCTCTACAAATACATCGGTGGCTGCAACAGCTACGTGCTCCCCGTTCCCATGATGAACATCATCAACGGTGGTGCTCACTCTGACGCTCCCATCTGCTTCCAAGAATTCATGATCCGTCCCATCGGCGCATGCTGCTTCAAGGAAGGTATCCGCATGGGCACTGAAGTGTTCCACAACCTCAAGAAAGTTCTCCATGACCGCGGTCTCTCTACAGCAGTAGGTGACGAGGGTGGTTTCGCTCCCGCACTCGACGGAACTGAGGACGCTCTCAACGTTATCATCAAGGCTATCGAGGCTGCAGGCTATGTTCCCGGTAAGGACGTGACCATCGGTCTTGACTGCGCTTCTTCTGAGTTCTACAAGGACGGCAAGTATGACTACACTTGGAAGCAGGGTGCCGACGCTCCCCGTTACACTTCTGAGGAGCAGGCCAAGTACCTTCAGGAACTCGTCAACGCATATCCTATCGACTCTATCGAGGACGGTATGGCAGAAGGCGACTGGGAAGGCTGGAAGATCCTTACCGATCTCATCGGCGACCGTTGCCAGCTCGTAGGTGACGACCTCTTCGTGACCAACGTTAAGTACCTCGAAAAGGGTATCGAGATGGGTTGCGCTAACTCAATCCTCGTTAAGGTTAACCAGATTGGTTCACTCACCGAGACCCTCCGCGCCGTTGAACTCGCTCAGCGTAACAACTACACTGCTGTCATCTCTCACCGTTCAGGCGAGACTGAGGACGCTACTATCGCTGACATCGCAGTTGCTACCAACGCCGGACAGATCAAGACCGGTTCTGCAAGCCGTTCTGACCGTATGGCCAAGTACAACCAGCTCCTCCGCATCGAAGAGGAACTCGGTGCTGCTGCAAAGTACGGCTATGGCAAAAAGACCAAGCGTCCTGAGTAATCATCGCGCCTGATCCGAATCAGCCAATGATCCGAGGCTAACAAAGCCTTGACATCATAAAAAAAGCAAAACCCAAAGGGGACATACTGAGCTATTATGGCTCGCTATGTCCCCTTTGAATTTTTGGTGCTTCACCGCCCTCTATAAAGTTACCCCCATTTGAAGAAGGTCTCTACGGCTTGATGGGAAATAATACCAATAAAACCCACGCACCTTTGTGGACAATTCAGTCTGCAAAGGTGCGTGGGTTTTATTGGATTGTAGTCTGAGCTATGTCAGAATTCTTACTTGGCGATTTTAAGAGTGTAGTTCATACCCGGAACTGTGGAAGTTTCGAGATCTGAATTTGCCATTGTAATGGTCGAGTCAGAATCGATGATGAAATACTGTACGGCATCTGCTGTACTGGCTGATGAATCCTTGTCCTTGACAAGCTTCAGATAAGTCTTGTCGCCCTGCTTTCCGATGGTGAAATCACCTTCGCTTGCAAAGCTTGCAATGTCGGAATATCCAATAGCACTTGTTGAGTCAGACTGGATATAGGTTTCCAGAAGCTGAAAATCGCCCTCGGCACCGGCATCGTCGTAGTCAAGGAAGACAGTGTAACGGATACCGTCGCAGTCAGCTGCGGGAATTATACCTGTATATGCTGCTTCTTTACCATTGTCCTTGGTGCAAGTTGAACCGTTACAGCTACCGTTGTTTGAACAAGCTGCGAGAGAAAGCATTGCCATAGCGGCAGCTCCCATTAAAATTGATTTCTTCATATCCTTTGAATCTTTTATTGTTTTTTAATATAAACAAAAGGACTGAAGGAAAAGTTTAAAACCAGATGATTGATTTTTAACCGATGACTTCTGATTCCTGTCTGATTATGGACAATAAGTGCAATACAGGTATAAGAGGGAATGCCTCCTCATCCTTATGGCCTACTCTTTACTATCATTTAGCGGAGGATTGTCGGCTATGAAATTTTCATAAAAGAGTAGGGCGGTGGATGGATTGTCGAGCAATTCTTTCCTGTGAGCTTTCGCATCTTTACCTTTGTGATAGTATTCCTCCCATGCTTTCTTGAGTTCGGGATATTTCTTATTCAGATAATACCTCAGTAGTGTGTCATTGAACCTGCCATTTACCGCTATAATGAATGCGGCTGGCGCACCTTTGAATTTTACACCTGTCGCGGGCACGAGTCTGCTTGTACTGTTCTGTCCACCGGTTGACTCCCATACGTCCCAACTCAGGATGGAGCCGCTGTCACGACGGTTGAGTTGCCATACGAATCCGCGGATGTAGTTTAACGCTTTAAACATTTTTGGCGCATTTATTATCTCCGAAATGCAGACGGAGCCGTCAGGGTAGGCTTCAGTCGGTTCTAAGAATCTGTATTCCCTGACCTCAGATGCGCTGTAGCGTTTTGTCTCGCCACCTTTAAGCTCAGATCCGACGTTGATGTACTGACGCAGTGAACCAGTTTTTGAGAAAAGATTTTTCAGACCTGTTTTCAGGTCGTTGTGTATGTAACCGGTTATGGTATCGCCGTTAGCCAGCACTACTTGAACGTGGTAGTCGTCAGGATCTTTTTCGGCAAATGCTGTGAAGCATGTCGCTACGGCGATGAAAAGAGAAATGAGCTGTTTGGCTGTCATGGTTATATTGATTTAGTTTAGGTTATATGATTGATTTTACAGCTTTTCAGGATTGTAGTTTACGAGACTTCTCAGGATCTTGTCACGCCTGCCTTTGGCCTTGCTTATATAAATGGATAATGCGGGGTCATCGGCTACCAGTGATTCGAGTTGTGTAAGCATTTTCTTGTCAACCCTTTTGTCCGGCTGACCGAACTCATATATCTTTCCGTCCTTGATGACGAGCATCTTGCATTTGCCATACATCCATAGTCCGCCGTTTCCGCCACAACGATAGCCTTTAGGAGCATAGCAGCAGACTGAAATGTAGGGGCTATGCTCGGCTTCGAAACACCAGCCGTATTCCTTGATGAACCTGAATTTGTGGGGATGGTCAGGTGCTGTCTTTGACCATACTATAAGGGAGTCAACCGTCTCAGGTTCAATGGTCCGTATGATCCTGTTGTTGCCGGTATAGGCATCGGAGATTATACGCAGTTCCTTTTTCTTTTTCTGAAGACCGACACACAAATTGCCGTCGGCAATTATGGAGTCGCCTGAGTTAAGATATACGCTCCCGTATAATGCGGGATAAATCTTCTTTGTGTCAGCCGTCATATAGAAACATACCGCCAGACATAAAACTGTGAAGATTCTCGATAATCTGAAAAAGTTAGCCGGATAGAGTCTTTTCATATCTTGTCGTTTGTGGATTGATCCCATTAAAAGTGGCTGTGTCAGAATTTATCCATTTTGACACGGCAGCCTGCATTTCTGTCGGCAAAGATATGAGAATATAAGGATAGCGGATGTGACATTTGTCACATTAGCTGTGCTGCTGTTCTTTTAGGATAGCTTCCCTGATCCTGTGGAGCTGACGGTAGGATATATTAAGATAGGAAGCTATCTCTGCAAGAGGGACAAGTTGTGTGATCCGGGGGAAGCGTCCGATGAGCTGACGGTAACGTTCGATCGGTGTAAAGCGGTAGTCGTTAAGGATATGATTGTAGGCTTGGTCGAACAATGCTTGGGCAAAGCAGATGTTGAGAGTCGGGTCGTAAGCAAGTCTTTTCCTGATTATTTCAGCCGGAATCACCAACACTTCAGAATCTTCGAGGGCGATAATGTCAGTCTGCATTGGTCGTCCGAGCATTGCGCTCTGATAGTTGGCGAGTACCGATCCGTCAAAAACGAAACCGACAGCTTTTGCATTGCCGGCATTGTCGATCAATGAATGTTTGAAACCTCCTGACACTATCCATCCTACCTCCTGAAGCATAGTACCGGTGTGAGTGAAGTAATCGCCACGGCAGTAACTGCGCCGAGTACCGTATTCCTCACAAATCTCTCTCCAAAACGAGAAATCTATCGCATTCTCAAACGAGTTGAACTGTGACATCTTTACGAATATTATTTGAAAAAATTTATGAGTGAAATTACCCGCTGCTTATCAGGTCTCGGCATCTACTTCAGCTCTCAGACGCGACACACAAGCAGGACACCAAGGCTTGGATTTCCGTAATACCGTATGATCCGGAAAGGACGCTGAAAGTAATGATAAAAATAAAAGTCGCTGGATCTCAGCGACTTTTGATTAACATTGGTGGTCCCACTTGGGCTTGAACCAAGGACTCCCTGATTATGAGTCAGGTGCTCTAACCAACTGAGCTATAGGACCTTACGCGGTTGCGTAGCTTGGAAGTGTTAACGGTGTGCTTTGCACACTCTGACTTTTAGCGATGCAAAGGTAGATATTTTTTTCATTCCTGACAATAGACAGCGAATATTTTTTTTGCTCCAAAAGATATTTTTTCTTAGGTTGGGTTGACATTATAATTGGGTTGACATTATAATTGGGTTGACATTATAATTGGGTTAACATTATAATGGAGTTGATATCGTAATTGGGTTGATATTGTGATAGGTTTAGTCAGTTCTAAAGTTTTCCGGTCTTTGTGGGGCTATTTTTGAAAGATTGTCTATTTTTGCACGAGATAATATTTTTCAATTTATCCGGCGATTGAATTATGGATGAAATTTTGAATATATGGCAGGATATGCTTGCCGATGAAGTGATTGAGGGGAAGCGCGAGGTGCTTCAGCGTTTCTTCAAGACCGCTCCGGGAGAATATGGCGAGGGAGACGTGTTTATCGGAGTGCCTGTCCCCGGCGTCCGTAAAGTGTCGCGCCTTATGGCAGATATGCCGTTGGGAGCAGTGCAGGCGATGCTTACGTCAGAAATCCATGAACACCGGCTGTCTGCGCTGCTCGTGCTAGTGGAGCGTTACAGGCGTGCGTGCAAGGCCAAGAAGCGGAATGCACACAGCGGTGCTGATGTCAGCGGTGAGCAGGATGGCTGCAAGGAAATCGTGGACTTTTATCTTGCGAATGCCCGTCGATGCAACAACTGGGATCTTGTGGATCTGAGCGCGCCGAAACTCCTCGGTGACTATGTGGGTGAGTCAGGGAGAACGGATATATTGTTTGATCTGAGCCATTCGGAGAATCTCTGGGAGCAACGTATCGCCATCGTGGCCACATATTCATTGTTAGGTAGGGGTATAGCAGGACCGACAATAGAAATTGCCACATCTTACCTGACACATCCCCACGATCTGATACAGAAAGCTACCGGCTGGATGCTCCGTGAGATGGGCAAGAAGGTCGGGGTTGAGGTCCTGACTGATTTTCTCGACCGCCATGCGGCCCGGATGCCAAGGACAATGCTGCGCTATTCGATAGAAAAACTTCCTGCAGACGTAAGGCGATACTATATGAGCATTCCGCGAGAGAAGTAAACCTACAGAGTAATCACCGTTGCATGTATGAGCTGTTAGACGTAGGCAGAGGCATGATTGTATGGATAAACAGAATGATTTTTGGTCTGTTTTTCGCAAAACTCTAACAATGTTGAAAAATCTTTTAAAAATATTTGCACAGTTCACGCGACATTCATAACTTTGCACTCGCAAAACGGCAGTAACCGCGACGCCAAAGGGCGACAAAATCCGGACGCTGTACGATGCATCTCAAAACCTTGGTGTGGTAGTTCAGCTGGTTAGAATACCTGCCTGTCACGCAGGGGGTCGCGGGTTCGAGTCCCGTCCATACCGCTGAGGAGAGAGGAGAATGAGTAATTGTTTGACTTCGGTCATCATTACTCATTCTTTTTTTTGTACCCGTATCGGACAAGCCGATAGATGCGTCCCTATGTGTGGCCTCTGGATAGGGATGAGGCATGATGAAATAAA
>NZ_JAIDBW010000054.1:0-25074 GCF_029056165.1 Duncaniella sp.
CCGGAGGAGGTGATTTCTTCGCGGAGACGGTTGTTGAACTCCTTCTGGGCGTTGAGGTCCTCAAGTGTGAGGTGCATGCGGTAACGCCAGTAATGGCGGGGATTGGCAGGAATGTTGATCAGCTCCTCGCGCGGATCCTGACGGCGGAGCACTCCGTCGATCGACAGCCAGTCCTGAAGCGGAAGGATACAGAGCATCGAGGGTGACTGGAGGTGCATACGGATGATGCGGTCACAGATCCACGGCTCGGCATACTGCGGAGCAGGGCCGGCTTCGCCGAGCACTTCGTTGTAGTAACGCTGTGTTATCTCGCGGTCTGTCTCCCACCAGCGGCGTATTCCGTCCATATCGTGGGTCGAAGTCGTGCATACAGAGCGGTAGGGATAGGTCCAAGTATTGCCGAAGGGCACGTTGGGATCTTTGGGCATACGCTGAATTTCGAGCACGAGGATTTCAAGATTGTTCATCACGGCAGGAACACAGGCGGGGATCATGCCGAGGTCCTCGGCACACACGAGCATGTCAGTAGCGTCGGTGAGCGGAGGGAGTTTCCACATGGCCTTGTCATACCAGAAATCGTTATTTCGACGGTAGAAGAAGTCATTGTACATGCGGTTATAGCACCACTTCTCGTAATCATTGAGAGCCTTGTAGGCAAACGTGAACTGAGCCGAGATGCGGGGGTGATACTTACCTTTCTCGTAGGGATCTTCGATAAAGAGCACTTCGTCAATGAGGCCGAGAAGAGCGTTGCAGATACGCTCGTTCTTCTCGTTCTTTTCCTGACCGGCGAAGAAATCCACCACCTTGCGCTGAGTGTCATATTCCTCGCGCAGATGGTAGCGGCCATAGCCCTCGTCGATGAGGAAGCGGTCACGACATTCGTCGGCATATTCTCCGAAGAAAGTACCGAGCATATAATCCATGATGTAGGGACGGGTCTGACGGTCAACGTCGATCCAGAAATCATAGCTGTTGCGCAGTTCGTCGGGACTGTAGGGGAGGGCACGGTTGAACACTCCGAGCAGACCGTGGACTGCATCCATCGGGATCTGCCATATACGGAAGAAGCCGAGCACATGGTCTATACGGTAAGCATCGAAATATTCAGCCATCTTGCTGAAACGGGCTTTCCACCATGCGAATCCGTCTTTGGCCATCTCGTCCCAGTTGTAGGTCGGGAAACCCCAGTTCTGACCGAGTACGGAGAAGTCATCCGGCGGAGCACCGGCCTGACAGTCGAGATTGAAGAGCCGGGGTGAGATCCATGCATCGACGCTCGTGCGGGAAATGCCGATGGGTATGTCGCCTTTGATGGCCACGCCTTTGGAGTGGGCATAGTCACGTACTTCGTGCATCTGCTTGTCGAGGAAGAACTGCTGATAATAGACGTAGTCGATGTCGAGTTTATGAAGCGCGATAAAGTCAGCAACCTTTTCCGGATCATAGACAGCATATTCACCCCATTTTTCCATGTCAGGCGTACCGTTGATGTCACGCAACACGCAGAAAGCGGCGTAAGGGGTGAGCCATGCAGCATTCTTCTCAAAGAAGGCTTTAAACTCATCGGTAGCGAGTATCTTTTCACCATCCTGCGCGAAGAGTTCACGCGTGAATTCATTCTTGGCGTTGTTGACACGCTCGTAATCGACCTGCGGGAGGCGGTTGAGCTCGCGTCCCAGCTCATCGAAATAGTGCTGGCGCGCTTCATCATTCAGACGGCCCATTGCCTGCAGGCGCAGATACATCGGATGGAGTGCGAAAGTGGAGTTGGCATTGTAGGGATAGGAGTCAGTCCATGTGCCGGTCATGGTGGTGTCATTGATGGGGAGGAGCTGGACGAAATTCTGCTTCGTCTGTGCGGCCCAGTCGATCATGAGCTTGAGATCCATGAAGTCACCGACACCGAAATCTTCGTCGCTGCGGAGCGAGAATACCGGTATGGCAACACCTGCTCCACGCCACGGGGTGAGAGGATTGACGAGACGCTGTCCGGAATTGATGACAGATTCGTCGGGACGCGATAGGGCAATGTCGATATGACGGTTGTCACGACCCTCCCAAGCGACAACTTCACCTGTGGCTTTCTTTAGGATAAGGAATTTGTAGTCGCTGCCGGGTGCGATAGCAGCCACCGGAATATTGACAGTCCAAGTGGGGAAACAAGCATCGCTCATGCGCACGGCTTTATCTACATCCCATGCGCCGAGAGCCTTCGACTCACCGCTTACGGCAACAATCTCGTCGGGCCCGACCATCGGAGCATCGACGGACAGCGTGAGCATTCCAGGAGCGGGAAGGACAGCCGCTTCACGGGACTCACGGTGACAGATGCAGTCAGTGAATGCACTACTGTAATAAGGTTTGTCCCAAGGCATATCCTGCCAGTGGTCCATGATTCTGAAAATATGGGTGTCGGCTTGGTGGACAAAACGGTGTCCTTTGCCCCATTCGCGTTTCACGTAGCCGTTATCGTGGCGTACGATGTAAGCGTAGGTAAACTCGCTGACGGTGTCGGGGATTTCGACCTGTACGGTCCAAGTCTCGCTTCCGGTGAGTGTCATCGGGATGGCTTTGGCGATGTCGCCGTTGCCAAGTGCTGCAGCCGAGCCTGTGAGATAGAGCGATTCGCCCCATTCGGTGTGGTAATTGACTGTAAAGGTAAGCTTCATAAGTATGATATAACGATAAAATGCTGGTTGGAAATAAATGTTGATGTGAAAATAGACACCTTTAATAATAGGCAAAGTTAATATTTTAAGAGTGAATATTCTAAATCTTGCCGGATAAAAACACGATGTAAGAATCAAAATTTAGCTAAAAAAACAAAAAACAGAGCACGGCATTTTAGATTTGCCGTGCTCTGCACTGGAAGTTTCTTGGTTTTCCGGTCAAAACCGGATTATATCTGTGTCAATTGTGTTCAGAGAGTTCCGATCAATTGGCGGGATCGAGGATGAGAACGCGATAGTTGTTCTGGGCGTTGAGGGCCTTCATGAAGTCCATCACATCCTGAACGGTGATTGAGTTCATCACTTCGATGTTGCCGTTGAACGAATCGACGCCGTTGACGAGAGTTCCGAGGATGCCCTGACGCCATGCTGAGTTCTTCTCACGGTTCTCGGTATAAACCTTTACCATGTACTCCTTGATGGGGTTGAGTTCTTCAGGAGTAACGTCACTTTCCATTGCAACGAACTGACTCTTGATGTAGGGGAGGACTTCATCCTTCATCTCCGGCTTCATCGGGAATGCTGACGAGATCGTGAGCGGGTTGAGACCGTTGCGGTCGAGCTGACCGTTGGCACTGATCGAATATACGGCACCCATGTCCTCGCGTACAGTCTTGATGAGACGGCTTGTGAGGATCTGACCTACGATTGAAGCAAGCATCGCGTTCTTGGTAGTGTAGTCGGCGTTACCGGTTTCGATGATGGCTACCTGAGTCTGGGGAGTAGTCATGGGAGTGGTGAAGGTGTCGGTCTTGTCGCCACCCTTCATGAAGAAGGCGGGATTGTAAGAGTCAACCTTGGTAACAGCGGTCTTGGGATCACCGGGGAGTGATGCGATATACTTCTCAACGAGAGGCTTGAGCACTGCGGCATCTACATTACCCACGAAGATGAAGGTCCAGTCAGCAGCGTTTGCGGTGAGTGCGTGAGCGATCTCGATGGTCTGTGCGAGTGATGCAGCTTCGATGGCGGCAGGATCAAGAACCTGACTGCGGGGTGAATCATAGAGAGTGCGCATGATGTTCTTCTGGAATACATATTCAGGGCTCTTCTCCTGATTAGCAAGCATACCGCTGAGCGATGTCTGAAGAGAGGTAAATTCGTCCTCTGTGATCTCGATATCCTTGAAGCCCATGTAGATGAGTTCCATGAGGGTGGGGAGATCCTTGGGAGTTGCGGAGCCACCCATCGAACGAGAGTAGTCGCCGAAGTTGATGGCGAGCGAAGCCTGCTTACCGGCGGTATATTTGCCGAGGTCGGTGCTGTTGTATGAACCGAGTCCGTATGATCTCATGGCCATCGGGAGGAAGCGGATGGTGTTGTCGTATTCAGCAGGATAGTTTGCTGTACCACCCTTGGCATAGGCTGAGAAGAGGATTTCGTCTTCCTTGAACTTGGTGGATTTGAGGATTACTTTCGCACCGTTGGAGAGAGTCCATTCGGTAGTTCCCCATTTTGCATTGTCTTCGCTCTTGATCACGCTACCGGCGACAGGATCAGAGGGGATGAGGGGCTCGGATTTCACTTCGTCAACGAAAGCGTCGATGTTTTCAGCATCAACGGCTGCGAAAGCGTCGGCAAACTGCTGTTCGGTGGGAACGGGGATGCCTTCAGCTTCAGGCAGGAGGACCATGAGTACGCGATTGTCAGGAGTGATGGCCTGTGCCATAGTCTGATTGATTACCTCAAGAGGAATGCTCATGGCGATCTGCTGGATGAGTGGCCATTCGGCTTCGATACCGGGGATAGGATCACCGTCCTTGAAGTTGCCTACATATTCACTTACGAATGTGCCGTTTTCGCGTGTAGCGCGGTTGTTATAGACACGTTCGATCGACGAAAGGTATTCATTGCGGGCACGGTCATATTCGCTCTGGGTGAAACCGCCGCGCTGAGCACGGATAAGCTCACGATAGAGAGCCTGAATCGGTGTAACGATGTCGTTGTTCTTCGATGCGGTAGATGCTGTGAAGGCGTCCTTTACTTTTGAAGAAAGGAAGTAGCCGCCGAAATCCACTCCAGCTCCGGCGAAGGGTGCGTCGGGTTTGGACGAGAGTTCTTCGATGCGCTGATTGATCATTGAAGCGATCATCCCTTCAATATAGCTCTGGGCATAGTACATAGGAGTGTTCTTCATCTCCTTGGGCATCTGGTCGGAGATGAACATGAGCTGTGCGACGAGGTGTTTCTGCTCAGGATCTGTACCGATGGCATAGATGGTGCCTTTGTGATCGGGGACAGGCTCATAGACGCGCTCTGCGGCATTCTCAGGCATTTCGATTGATGAGAACATTTCCTTGATCTTGCCTTCGATGCGGTTAACGTCGATATCACCGACAACCACGATGGCTTGCTGATCGGGACGATACCATTTCTCATAGTAATCGCGGAGAGCCTGCGGAGCGAAGTTGTCAACAACTTCCATTGTTCCGATGGGGAGACGGTGGCCATACTTTGAGTTGGGGTAGATGATGGGGAGAAGTTTCTCTACGATTCGCATCTGACCCTGCATGGAGCGACGCCATTCCTCGTGGATCACACCGCGCTCCTTGTCGATTTCCTTGGGATCGAGAGTGAGGTCATTGGCCCAGTCGTGGAGGATGAGGAGGCAGGAATCCTGAACGCTCTCACGTGCGACGGGTACATTGCTGATGTTATAGACTGTTTCATCGACTCCGGTGTAGGCGTTGAGGTTAGCACCGAATTTCACACCGATGGTCTCCAGCCAGTCGCGGAGCTGGTTGTCGGGGAAGTTTGTAGTGCCGTTGAAACACATGTGTTCAAGGAAGTGGGCGAGACCACGCTGATTGTCCTCTTCAAGGATTGAACCGACGTTCTGGGCGATGTAGAAGTCGGCCTGACCTTTGGGATATTCGTTGTGACGGATGTAATAGGTGAGTCCGTTGGGGAGTTTGCCGATACGGACAGCGGTGTCAGCCGGGAGCGGCTGGAACATCGGATTCTGAGCTTGAGCTCTGACGATGGCGGGAAGCACGAAGCAAGCTACGAGCACAAGGGCCGTCATCAGTCTTGATCTAAGTTTCATAATGGTTAATGAGTATAATGATTTGGTATGTTCGTGAATGTTGTATGTAAGTTTAGACGCAAGCGAGGGATGGAAAGTTACAACAGATAAAACGTTTAACTAAATTTAACATACGCTTCCTGCCCATTTTTCCATGTAAGCAACCTGAGAGGCGTAGTTGCGCAACACGGCCTCGGCCTCGCTGCGGAGATAGGGGACAGGTACGATATAGGCCATGGAATAATCCGGATGGAACACTCCGAGTTTGAGATGTGTGACAGGGATACCGTAGGCGTTTTCGAGTATGAAGCGGTAGATGCTGAGCTGCAAGGCATAGTGATAGTAGGAACAGTCATGCAGGTGGCCTACAGGAAAGAATCCACGTTTGCCGTAGCGGTTGGTCTGTTCGATAGTGCCGTCGGTGGCTATCAGTTTACGTGACCGTTTCCAGTCATAGATATTGAAAGTGCCGTCGGGGCGACATTCGAGAAAGTCGAGTGTTCCGGCCACGCCGTAATCCTCCATGTATATGCGCCATTCAGTCCGATAGGGATAGAGGCGTTCGGCGGCTGCGAAATGACGGAAGAGTGTGTAGGCATCCCCGTCGTCACCTGCATCCTCACCAAGGTAGTAGCGTTCGATTTTTTCGTGCATTGCAGTGCCGAGGTTGCGTGAGTGGCGGGCATTTGCCTCCCATTGGGCTTTCAGCTCGGCTGGCGACAGACCCATCGCAGGAGCTTTGCGGGCAGCCCAGTAATCGGCATCGAATTTCGGAAAGCAGTCCTCGACGATGGTTGTCACAGACGAGAGAGTCCTGTCGCCAAGAGTGTAGGTATGGCTTTCGGCATCAAAATTTAGGAAGGGATCGCGCGGATGTGCGTTAAGTTCATTAAAATTCATCAGTAGCGGAAAGGGATATTCGGACGTAGGGATGTTTATGAGAGGAGATGGAGAAGAGGTATGTGCATTATTGCCGTTTTGCTTCTTCCCAGATAGCATCCATTTCAGCGAGAGTCATGTCGCGCAATTCACGTCCCATCTCATGGGCACGCTTTTCGAGATAATTAAAGCGGCTGATGAATTTTTTGTTGGTCTTTTCAAGTGCGTTTTCGGGATTGATCTTGTAGAGGCGCGCGGCATTTATGACGCTGAAAAGCAGATCGCCCATCTCTTCTTCCATTCTTTCAGGGGATTTTTCAGCGACAGTCTCCTCAAATTCAGCCATCTCCTCACGCACCTTGTCCCACACCTGTTCGGGGCGTTCCCAATCGAAACCTACGTTGGCGGCCTTTTCCTGAATGCGGTCGGCCTTGATCATGGCCGGTAGGGCACGGGGGACACCTGAAAGTACAGTCTTATTGCCGCCTTTTTCTTTAAGCTTCAGTTCCTCCCAATTCTGGAGTACCTCGTCTGTGGAGTTGACACTTGTATTGCCAAACACATGGGGATGGCGGAAAATGAGTTTGTCGTTAAGGGAGTCGCAGACATCGGCGATGTCAAACGCTCCTTTTTCCTCACCGATCTTGGCATAGAACAGCACGTGGAGCAACACGTCGCCGAGTTCCTTACGGATATTCAGGTCATCGGAGTTGATGAGTGCGTCACACAGTTCATAGACCTCCTCTATGGTGTTTGGGCGCAGTGATTCGTTGGTTTGCTTTGCGTCCCACGGACATTTGACACGCAGGATGTCGAGGGTATCAATTACCCGTCCGAGAGCTTCTATTTTTTCTTCGCGCGTATGCATTGTATATTCTTATTTTATAGTGCAAAGTTACGAAATGAATTTGCCATATCCAAAATCAGCGCGGTAGAGTAGTGGATTTCTAAGATGGCATTACGGATGCCGGATGCGGAGCGGTGCCTATTTCATAGAGAAATTCGGGAGCCAGATCCGCTCCATTAGCCCATTCAATATTGATCCGTGTGAGGCCATACTGGATGAACTTACTTTTGTCAAGCAGTTCGCCGAATACTTCGCCATAAAGATAAGGACGAAGATCAGCTACTCTTGTTTCACCATTGTTGAAGGTCAGGCTGAGGGTATAATCGCCAAGATAATCAACGTCTATTATTTTAAGCATGATCTGTAAATTTACTTTAAGCCAATGGTTTTATTCGATCAAATTTTTCGCCTCTTGAGGCTTTTTCCCAAGCAGTCAAAATTTCATCTTCATGAATATCGATCCAATGGTTGACTTTGGCTATTACCTTTGCAGGTGCTGTTCCATCAACGATTCGATCAAGCACGGATATGGAACATTCATAGTCACCATAGGTGAAATGAATGTGAGGAGGATTGTGGTCTCGCTAATATAAACTTAGGATAATACCAAAAAAACGACTTATTTCAGGCATATAAGGATTTGATTAATGCACAAAGTTAATGATAAATCAGATTAGCAACAACAAGAATAGTAAAAATAGTCACGGTTGACTATCCTAAATAGAATTAAAGGTTATTCTATAACCTTTATCGCTCGTAGATATAAACATAATAAGCCTCAGACTCAATGAATCTGAGGCTTATTATGTTTAATACGGCTACTATCAAAATGTGAGGAACGTAAGCGTTAGAATGTAAAGGCAACAAATATGCGGGTTGATGAGAATTTGCGCTTCAGTTTGCCGGATGATGAGTCTGACGCATAGTCATTATCGAAATCATCATCGCTGATCATATCGGAGTACTTACCCGATCCCCAGTGACCTTCAATACCGAGAGCGAAGCGACGATATTGAATTTTGCCACCGAAGTCCATCATATTGCAATAGGCCATCGAGCTCTCCAGTTCACCGTCCTCACTTAGCACATGGAGACCATAGGTAGGCTGATAGTGGAAATAAAGTGTCGCGCGGATAAATCGTGCCTCATTGTTGAAACTCGAAAATGGAGCTACGGATACCACCGGTCCGATTCCGAAAGCACCGATGTGGATGTCGTAACGTCCTATGTCAGGGAGAAAATCGTCGGTTATATCGCCCCATTCGTCGTCCCCGTCAAAGTCGTTTTCTAGCGAGAACGCGTTTTTCTTATATTTTATCACTGAAATGTCTATCCAACGGACATCAAACCCCACCTTTAGTATCCCGGCAATTGGTTTGGATGGGAATAGATAGGAAGTACCTTTAGATAGTCCGAAATTCCACGCTGCTTTGCTTTTGATACCGAGTTCGGTAGATGATGCCGATGGCGCAAAGAAAATTGAGGTGTATTTGCCACCTTTCCAAATGCCCTGCCATTTTTGTTCTTTCTGCCGTTGAACGTTGATTTCCTCCTGCTCGGAGAGTCTTACGTTTATGTCGGAAATCTGCTGTTTGAGCATGTCGAGGCTGTCAATGACGGCGGCTTCCTCAGGGGCTGGAGTCATAGGTTCCTGCGCGAAAGCCATTGTGGAGAAAGCGGCTGTTAAGGCTACTGTAATAATAAACTTTTTCATTTGTGGAGACGGCGTAGTGGGTTGAGGATACGTTTATTTGTGTTGAAAGATTTCACTTCGCCGAAGGACCGACTGAAAGTATTGTCAAGGCTGCGCGAACCGTAGATGTAGGTAAGTGTCATAGCGTCGCCATCTTGTGTAGCTGTCTCGGTCTTGATTGTTCCATCGGTGTTGAGAGTGTAGGAATACGTTGTATTAAAATCCGAATCATCGCTAATAGCTTTACTGGGGAAATTTGCTGGAATCTCACCGAATAGTCCTGTAAGCCAAAATTCAGCCATTACCATCATATATGCCTGATAACAAATATTTTTAGCGGTATTTTTCTCCGAAGAATATGTGTATTGCACTTCGCCGGCATAATCTACAAGATTTCCGTTGCTCCATGTGATGTTTAACCTTTCACCGTCTGCGGTAAAACTGGTGAGATGATCGTCAGAATCGTAGTTCATTGTCATCCAATAGCTCTCGATTTCTCCTTCGTAATTGTCCGTGACTTTGGCCTTTGCAATAAAACCACGATTGTTGAACGAAGCGTCAGACATGGTCATAGTGGAATAATCCTCTTTAAAGACGAGTTTAAATGGAGAATAGCTCGCTTGCACGTCACGTACGGTACGTTGCTGCCCATTATAGTAATCATAGATGGTAAATCGAGTCATTCGACCGTTAGAATCGTAACTGGTAGAGATTAGTTCATGATCTCCCGCCATGAGTTTTATGGGGTGAGGTGTGTCGATTGTAGTTGGAGGAGTGTCGGGCTGATCACTGTCATCATCGTTATCACTACAGGATGTCAACGAAAGTGTCGAGGCTAAGACAACAGCCATAAGAGTGGCGAATCTCAATGAATACTTGTACATTAGGGTTGTTAAATAAAGAGTAAAAAACTATTATTAATTGCACAAAAGTAATAAATAAGGAAGAAATTACCCCCCCCAATAGTTAAATAAGGTTAAACATGAGTTTTTTACAGAAATGTATGCTATGCCGTGTGAAAACAACGACTCCCACCGCATATAATAATGGGGTGGGAGTCATATAATCGGTTGTAGAATAATTAATTCTTAGCAAAGTTGCGCCGTAAGATTACTTAATTGACCGTTGAAAGGACTACTCAAAAATGTGGCGGAGTTTGCTGAAGATACGGTTCTTGGTTGATTCGTTTGGGGTCATGTTGGGTTTGCCCTGAAGCGATTCGATGGCCTTCTTCTCTTCGTCGGTAAGGTTTTCCGGGATATAGACCATGACGTTGATGAGCTCGTCGCCCGTGCCGTAGCCTTCGGTCGAGGGGAGACCCTTGCCACGCAGACGGAGCACCTTGCCGGGCTGAGTGCCTGCGGGGATCTTGAGTCGGGCACGACCTGTGATGGTCGGAACTTCGACCGATCCACCGAGTGTGGCGGTAGGGATGTCAAGCATGAGGTTGTAGATGACATCGTTGCCGTCACGGATAAGATCAGGATTCTTGATCTCCTCGATGACAACGAGAAGGTCACCGTTGACACCGCCGTGGATGGCGGCATTACCCTGACCTCTTACGGTGAGTGTCTGTCCGTCGGCCACACCTGCGGGGATGTTGAAGGTGACGGTCTTGTCCTCGCGGACAACGCCCTCGCCGTGGCAGTAGTTACACTTTTCAGTGATGATCTTGCCTTCGCCCTTACACTGCGGACACTCGACTGCCGACTGAGACATTCCGAAGAGTGTCTGCTGCTGACGGAGCACTGTTCCCGAACCGCCGCAGGTCGGACAGGTAGTGAATGCCTTTCCGTCCTTAGCACCGGTTCCATCGCAGTGGGTATCCTTGACAAGTGTAGGGATCTTGAGGGTCTTGGTCACGCCGGTTGCTATCTCCGCAAGGGTCATCTTGACCTTGATGCGGAGGTCAGAACCTCTGCGCTGACGGCGGCGCGTACGTCCACCGGCGGTCTCGAAACCGCCCATATTGCCGAATCCACCGCCGAAGATATCGCCGAACTGCGAGAAGATATCTTCCATCGAGAAGCCTCCCGCATGGAAACCACCTCCGCCTCCGGGGAATCCCTGAGGACCCATATCGTGACCGAACTGATCATATTTAGCGCGCTTTTCGGGATTGGAGAGCACATCGTAGGCTTCGGCTGCCTCCTTGAACTTCTCCTCGGCCTCCTTATCGCCCGGATTCTTGTCGGGGTGATACTGGATGGCCTTCTTTCGATACGCGCTTTTTATAGCTTTCTCATCGGCATTCTTATCAACGCCGAGGACTTCGTAATAATCTCTTTTAGTTGCCATAAGTCATGTGGGTTTTATTGGCCCACAGCCACTTTGGCATGGCGGAGCACTTTATCGTTGATTGTATATCCTTTAGTGGGTGTGTCGATGACCATACCTTTCTGTGACTCGTCGGTCACGGGAACCATCGCAATGGCTTCGTGATACTCGGCATCGAAAGGCTTGCCTGTACTTTCGATCGGCTTCACACCGTTGGATGCAAGGAACTTGACAAGTTTCTGATAGATAAGTTCCATGCCTTCGCGGATAGACGAGGGATCATCCTGACCGGCACTTGCCTCCAGTCCGCGCTCGAAGTCATCGACAATGGGGAGGAGACCCTTGAGGACGCTTTCGGAAGCGTTCTTGATAATGTCGGATTTCTCCTTGACGGTACGTTTGCGGAAGTTGTCAAACTCGGCCATGAGGAAGAGATATTCTTTCTTTTCCTTTTCGAGTTTGTCCTCAGCGTCTTTCAGCTGCTGGTTGAGGGCATCTATATCGGAGAGCTGCTTATTGATGATTTCGTTCTCCTCGTCCTCTACGGAATTCTGTTCGTCATAGGCTTCTTGGACATCGTCCATAATCGCAGCATCGTCCTGCTGCGGGGCCTTTTCCTTGGGGTTATTGGGATTGTAGCTCATAATGCTTTTGTATCTTTATCTTTTATTATATAATATTTACATCAAAAAGGTTGCCAAAGATGCCTCCGGAACTATGCTGACCACCCATTCCGGGCTATCAGGAGTCAACATCTTTATATAAACTTACAACAACTGGAAGCCCATAACGTTCAATGATCCAATAAAAAGCAATCCGTGAGCTGCTTGGCTCAGAGAGGTGAGGAAAAAATGTCGCAGCCGGCAAATGTCTCTGACAGGTCGTCTGCCAAAATGTCATTCCTGAAGAGGCCGAAGACTGACGAGCCTGATCCTGACATGGATGTGTAGATCGCACCGAGTTCCGTCAGTTTCTCCTTAATATCGGCCACGGCAGGATAGAGCGGGAACACCGAGGGCTCGAAATCGTTTTTAAGCAGTCCCCGCCATTCGTCTGTCGGGAGTGCTGTGATGTCGGCCACGGAGCGATCGGGTAGGGCGGGGGAGACGCGACTGTAGGCTTGGGCTGTCGGGACACTGACGGCCGGTTTTACTATTACTATATTATAGCCTGAAAGATCGACATTGACAGGCGAGAATTCAGTCCCTATACCTGTGCAGAGCATTGGGCGGTTATAGATAAAGAACGGACAGTCAGCTCCGAGTCCGGCAGCTATGTCGGCAAGCTCATCGTCTGTCAGGCCGAGGGCAAGGAGAGAGTTGAGGCCCTTGAGCGTGAAGGCGGCGTCGGCCGACCCTCCTCCGAGACCCGCACCGTCAGGGATGATCTTACGGAGGTAGATGTCAACAGGCGGAATTGGCATGCGGGCTTCGAGAGCGCGGTAAGCTTTCATCACCAGATTCTTTTCGGGTGGGCAATCCACCGGTCGGCCGCTGGTCGTAAGGGTGGTTTCCTCGCCTTTGGCGGGAACGATTTCAAGAACATCGCACCAAGGGACGGGATACATCACGGTCTCTATATTATGGTAGCCGTCAGGTCGTTTACTGACAATGTCAAGTCCGAGATTGATTTTGGCGTTTGGGAAAAGGATCATAATTGATGATTGTTGTGAACTGATCTAAACTCTTGACGGAATGTTAAAAAAACACTTACAGAAATAAGTGGCAAACAGACTCGAAAATCTCAATTTGCAATAAGTTTGGTCAGTTCTATGGATTGTATGTTGTAGAGATGCAAAGTTACGGTTTTTGGCTGTGAAAAATCCGGAGTGAATGGAAATTGTTGAAAAAATCAGATAAGTTTTTTCATTATCGCACCTTTTGACCCCTAAAAATTGCGTAATTTTGTAACCGTAAAACCTACCATTCTCCCTTTTTACACTTCACCTCTCCGTTCCCGCCGCCTGAATCCCCCTCGAAATGCGGCTCTCTCCTGTTCAAAGGCCCTACCGGCCGGTTCACTCTCTCCACTATCTCTAACCTCTCCTTAATCCGATAATCTCTCTCCGGAACACAGTCCATTCTCTCCTTTGCTTCTAAGTTAAAAAAACAATCTCTCTATCCGTATCACAATCCATCAATAGCCATGCCACAGGAATCCAACAACTATAATAATGGCCGTTCAGGCCGTCAGAAGCCCCAGCACGTCTCGGTGTTTGACCACGGAGGCCGCATCCCGCCGCGCGACAACGATCTTGAAGAGGCCGTGCTCGGTGCTCTCATGCTTGAAAAGGACGCTTACACCGTGGTGTGCGATATTCTTAAGCCGGAGTCGTTCTACGAACCTGCCAATCAGAAAATCTATGCGGCCATACAGAGCCTCGGCGCGTCGCAGCAGAGCATCGACATGCTCACGGTCACTGAGAAGCTTCGTCTGATGGGCGAACTCGAAGGTGCAGGCGGACCGCTGCGCATATCAGAGCTAACTTCGCGTGTGGCATCCGGCGCACACGTCGAGTTTCATGCCCGAATCGTGGCTCAGAAGTATCTTGCCCGCGAACTGATCAAATTTGCCTCGCAGATCGAGGCACAGGCTTTTGACGAAAGCTATGATGTCGATGACCTTCTGCAGGAGGCCGAGGGTAAGCTCTTCGAGATCTCTCAGCGAAATGTCAAGAAGGATGTCACGCAGATCGACCCCGTCATCAATGCAGCCATAGAGCAGATACAGACGGCTGCCAACCGTACGTCGGGTCTGTCGGGTCTTGAATCCGGTTATCATGAACTCGACAAGCTTACTTCCGGCTGGCAGCGCAGCGACCTCATCATTATCGCTGCCCGTCCTGCGATGGGTAAGACAGCGTTCGTGCTCTCTATGGCCAAGAACATGGCTGTTGACTACAACATCCCGGTGGCCATATTCTCGCTTGAAATGTCCAACATTCAGCTCGTCAACCGTCTCATCCAGAACACCTGCGAGATCGAGGGTGAGAAGATCAAGAGCGGTCAGCTCTCACAGATGGAGTGGGATCAGCTGATGTCGAGGGTCAAGAATCTTTACAGTGCGCCACTCTTCATTGACGACACGGCTTCGCTATCTATCTTCGAACTCCGCACGAAGGCGCGCCGTCTCGTGCGCGAACATAATGTATCCTTTATAATCATTGACTACCTTCAGCTCATGAATGCTTCCGGCATGAAGTTCGGTTCGCGTGAACAGGAGGTGTCCATGATATCGCGTTCGCTCAAGCAGCTTGCCAAGGAGCTTAACATTCCCATCGTGGCCCTTTCGCAGCTTAACCGAAGCGTGGAATCGCGCGGTGCCGACAGTAAGGACGGCAAGCGTCCGCAGCTTAGCGACCTCCGTGAGTCTGGTGCGATCGAGCAGGATGCCGACATCGTCTGCTTCATTCACCGTCCGGAGTATTACCTGCGTTCCGGTACAGATGCTGCGGGCAATGATATCCGCGGTCTCGCCGAGTTCATCGTGGCCAAGCACCGTAGCGGTCGTGTGGATGACGTGAAGATGCGCTTCAAGTCCCGCTATGCCCGTTTCGAGAACTGGGATGGCGAAGTAGAGATGACAAGCGGCAGTAAGGTTTCGCGTCTCAATGCCGGCGATGATGGCGGTCAGGACGGCTTTGCACCGTCAAGTCCGTTCAGCGGAGGGTCGGCTGATATTCTTGGTGCTACTTCCGATGATGTCGCTCCGTTCTGATGACACATCGTTGTGGGAAAGTTCCATCAGTTTTAGGGTCTGCGCTCGGCTTGATCCGGTTCTGTTATGATAATTGGCTGATTATCATTGATGCGTGGATCGCAACCAGCGCAAGTGCGTACTCCTGTAAACGGATATTATCGGGTCGGTATCGTGCTTCGGATTTCTCTTTTTGAAAAAAATGAGAAAAAATAAACATTCTCAAAAACCTTTTTTCAATCACGGTTGTTTGATAAGTAAAGTTAATCAATTCAACTATTGTTTTATGAAAAAAGCGTTATTAATCATTGCAGTCATGCTGGGTGGCATGAGCGCATTTGCACAGAATGTTGACAAGAACGAAGCCAAGCAGATCAAGGCTTTCCTTTCCGAGGGTAACAATGCTTCGTCTCTTAAAGTGTCAGACCTGAACTCCATCGCCTCCATCGAGGGAGTCACCGTAGAGAACGGTCATGTGACCGCCATCGAGTGGAAGGACAAGAAGCTCACCGGCTCACTTAACCTTTCCGGCTTCAACGCTCTTCAGAAGGTGGATGTATCCCGCAACGACCTCACCTCGATGACCGTGGCCGGATGTGCCTCTCTCTCGGATCTCAACGCAAGCCGCAACAAGCTCAGCGAGATTGATTTCAGCGGTTGCGGTCAGCTCCAGAAGGTAGCCGTCTATAAGAACCGTCTTACCGACCTCAACCTCGCCGACACTCCTCTTCTTGAGAACCTCAACGTATCGAACAACCTGTTTGTCGATCTGAGTGTAGCCAACAGCACCGCCCTCAAGACCCTCAACTGTCAGGGCTGCCATCTTGAGAACCTCAACGTCAGCGGTTGCAGCAACCTCAAGAACCTCTACTGCGGTTACAACAAGCTCTCAAGCGTTACTCTGGCCGGAGTTGAGAATCTTCAGAACCTCAATGTCGATGACAACGAGATCACCAACTTCATCGTATCCGGTCTTCCCTCACTTGCCACACTGATCTGTTCAGACAACAACATGACCACACTCGGTGTCCGCAACTGTAACGCGCTTCTCGACCTCGTATGCTCTTACAACGACCTTACCACACTTTCAGTAGAAGGTTGCCCGAACATCCAGTATGTCGATTGCTCCTACAACGACCTCACCTCGCTTGATCTCTCCAACCAGACCTTCCTGCAGCGTCTTCTCTGCAACAACAACCAGCTGACCATGCTCGACGTGTCTTTCGATCAGGCTCTCGTCTATATTAACTGCCGTTACAACACGATCACTGACTTCCGCACCATCGCATGTAACAACCTCCGCATGGTTGCCTGCCAGTGGAACTACTAATACAGCACTGAACTTCAAATACTCTTGATTGAATAGGATTCAGTAAGGAACTCTCCTCAATGCTCAAATCAGAAATTGATTGACGCACCTACATAAAACAGCCCTCCGGCCGGAAGTACGCCCAAACGTATTTCCGGCCGGAATTTTTTTATGGAGTTTTTTTCGCTCGCAGATGGATATTTGGTTACAAGTTTAGGAGTTTTCATAAGGCTGTGTAAAGCTCAAAGTTGTAGTGCCTACGCTCGTGCTGGCCGGATTCTACACCATAGTTAGCTGATCATCACACGTCATTGAATTACGCCAAGCGCGAGCATATCCCTTTAATTTCGGCTCATATCAGCTGATTTATAATTGCATCTCTTGATGATAATGATGAAATTTTTAGAAATTTGAATTTTTCTTCAATAAAATTCAATATTTCAAAAACCTTTTTTCAACTACGGTTGTTAGATAAGTAAAATTAATCAACTACAACTATTGTTTTATGAAAAAAGCGTTATTAATCATTGCAGTCATGCTGGGTGGCATGAGCGCATTTGCACAGAATGTTGACAAGAACGAAGCCAAGCAGATCAAGGCTTTCCTTTCCGAGGGTAACAATGCTTCGTCTCTTAAAGTGTCAGACCTGAACTCCATCGCCTCCATCGAGGGAGTCACCGTAGAGAACGGTCATGTGACCGCCATCGAGTGGAAGGACAAGAAGCTCACCGGCTCACTTAACCTTTCCGGCTTCAACGCTCTTCAGAAGGTGGATGTATCCCGCAACGACCTCACCTCGATGACCGTGGCCGGATGTGCCTCTCTCTCGGATCTCAACGCAAGCCGCAACAAGCTCAGCGAGATTGATTTCAGCGGTTGCGGTCAGCTCCAGAAGGTAGCCGTCTATAAGAACCGTCTTACCGACCTCAACCTCGCCGACACTCCTCTTCTTGAGAACCTCAACGTATCGAACAACCTGTTTGTCGATCTGAGTGTAGCCAACAGCACCGCCCTCAAGACCCTCAACTGTCAGGGCTGCCATCTTGAGAACCTCAACGTCAGCGGTTGCAGCAACCTCAAGAACCTCTACTGCGGTTACAACAAGCTCTCAAGCGTTACTCTGGCCGGAGTTGAGAATCTTCAGAACCTCAATGTCGATGACAACGAGATCACCAACTTCATCGTATCCGGTCTTCCCTCACTTGCCACACTGATCTGTTCAGACAACAACATGACCACACTCGGTGTCCGCAACTGTAACGCGCTTCTCGACCTCGTATGCTCTTACAACGACCTTACCACACTTTCAGTAGAAGGTTGCCCGAACATCCAGTATGTCGATTGCTCCTACAACGACCTCACCTCGCTTGATCTCTCCAACCAGACCTTCCTGCAGCGTCTTCTCTGCAACAACAACCAGCTGACCATGCTCGACGTGTCTTTCGATCAGGCTCTCGTCTATATTAACTGCCGTTACAACACGATCACTGACTTCCGCACCATCGCATGTAACAACCTCCGCATGGTTGCCTGCCAGTGGAACTACTAATACAGCACTGAACTTCAAATACTCTTGATTGAATAGAATTCAGTAAGGAACTCTCCTCAATGCTCAAATCAGAAATTGATTGACGCACCTACATAAAACAGAGTTGGCCGGAAATTCACTGATAAGTGGTTTCCGGCTGACTCTGTTTTATAGGGTATCAATTTAGAAGAAGGGTGATGTGATCATAACCTAAGGCATGATTGACTTGCAGCTTTATGATCAGTCACTCTCTTTCTGAGCATTGTAGCGGTCGGTAACTTCTTCGATGGATATGTCGAGCAACCGCATCTCACGGAACAATTCCTGAAGTGTGGTGTCGAAAAATTCTTTTCTCCGGACTTGATTGACATGTTCGAGCGCGTCGGGCGTAAGGTAGAAACCCATGCCGCGACGTGGGACGATTATACCTTCCGCCTGAAGGAATTCGAAAGCTTTCAGCACGGTGTGGCTGTTGACTGACAGAAGCACGGAAAGCTCGCGCACAGACGGAACGCGTTCGCCGGCTTTCCACACTCCGGTAAGTATCTGTCCGAAGCTGTAGTCTATGATCTGACGGTAGATGGGTTTGTTTGATGTAAAATCCATTGTTCTATCAGTTTTTCACTTCGCCTTTTGCGATGCATCTGTATGAGAGCCAAAGACCGAGGATTGCAGTCAGACTGATGATGGAATATATCACTATGAGAAGAGGACGTAAGACGGTGATCACCTCCGTCGGATTTTCAACTGTCAAGTCATTGATGGCAGGAGACAGGTTGCTGATTGCGATTAACGCACCTGAGATACCGGAGACGATGCCAATAAAGAATAGGTAGCCGAGAATTGCCAGCAGGCTCTTTATCACCCTGTGGCGTCGGCATCGCAGTGTCACGTAGAGCACCACTATGATCAATGTCTCTGCCTGAGAGGCTGAGATCAGCATCAGACGCCAGTCTGAGCATTTAAGATTTGGGATCTGAGGCTTGTAATAGTCGATTATGCTGTCTTGCAGTGTCGGGACGGAGTTGATGGCCGAATAGCTGAAATCCGCACCGTACCATATACCTTGGATCACACATGGCACGATGAGCATACAGTAGATTATATAGAAAGTCCATTTCTCGATAGGTTTGGCCGGGAGGAGTGCCATAAGTGTGTCATCACGTCGGCTGAATGTCAGGGGATTCAGATAGAACACAGCCGCGAGAATGGTACTCATTATCATATAGACGGTAAACGTGTTTCCGCCGATTGATGAAAACACACGCGTGAGGATATAGCAGGCGAGCGAGAGGACGGCCGAGAGTATGAGATAGTTGCGTATAGACTTCTTGTAGAGCAGGCCTATGCTGGCCATGCGCCGCCAAGAGAATCTATCAGGAAGAGTCGAGATTGCCTCCATTGTTTTTTCAGGGATTTTTTTGTTGTGACTGTTTCGGTTATATCTGGTTTGTCGCGTCATGGCCTTCGCTTTGGTCCGGCGTTTGTGTGGCATTGATGATCTCAAGCAGACGGTCACGGGAGTCCGACATAAGCGCGGAGTAGAGCAGGGCGTAGTTAAGATCGGAGGGTTCACCGGTCTTGTTTATGACGATGGAGTGGAAAAGACCTGCACCCTGCTCCATGAATATCGCATCGTAGGGCGGGATGGGCGAGGCGATGCATGAGATCCTTTCGGCAATCTCCCATGATGGACGTGCGAGAATGAGTTTTCCTTGCGAGAGCACGAGCACTCCGTCGTAGAGTTCACGCAGGTCGGAGACAGTGTGGGTTGAGATGATCACTGTCTGTTCGGGAGCTGTACAGCGGGCGAGGATGTGGCGCAGAGCCTTTTTGGAAGTAATGTCAAGTCCGTTGGCCGGTTCGTCGAGCAGGAGCGTATCAACTCCGAGTGCCGTCACGTAGGCTATGAGGGTCTTGTGGCGTAGGCCGAGTGAGAGCTGATTGAAATTCTCCTTGCCTGTGAGGGAGAATTCGCGTAGGTTTTCCTCGAAATTTTCCTGTGAGAATGTAGGATAGAAGCGGCTATGGACTTCAGCGAATGAGCGGATGTCCTTGGTCGGTATCTCCATCGTGTCGGGCAGCATGAACACTTGCTTGAGTGCCGAAGGTTGGCGCGATGTCATGTCAGCCCCGTCGATCAGGCACTTTCCCTCTTTCGGGATCAGCAGGCCGGCCATCAGGCGGAGCAGGGTCGTCTTTCCGGCACCGTTTTCACCGAGAAGCAGATGGATGCCGGGTGACACAGACACCGTGATTCCGTCAATTGCGACGAAACCACGGTGATAAGAGTATGTGAGGTCTTGAAGTTCTATCATTTGTCGGAAGTGATCATGATATATTCTTGAGTATAATCTATTTCAGGTAGCAGTAGGATCGGGATTACTCAACCGGTTTCACGGTGTAGCCCTCGTTGCGCAGTAGGTTGATGAGGCCCTTGTCGCCGGGAAGATGTCCGGCACCGACAGCGATGAGCACTGACGCAGTCGGGAGGAGTCCGGCCATAATACGGAGCCAGTTGGCATTGCGCTTGTTGAGCATACGCTCGGTCCACTCGCCGTCGCTTCCGAGTTCGGGATCTTCCATTATCGCAAGCATGGCATCGAGATCGCCGGAGAGGTATGCTTTGGCAAGACGGATGGCTGTGGCGGCCGATTTGTCATCGTTGCGCACCATATCCATCAGCTCATTGGCCTGTGATACGATCGAAGAGCCGAACATGGCTTTGCACTGATCATCAATGGTCTCGAATCCTCCGACTTCCTTGCCGGCTGCTTCCGCACGCTTCTGGATCTCACCGTCGAGCTGCTGGGCGGCATTGAATGTCGGGAAAGCTGTCTGACTCTGCAGGAGAGCGAGGAGTGTGTTGAGCATCGCAGGTTTGAGCGGGGCGAACTGATTGACGGAGACCATCGGACCCATATAGCGTTTGAGCATTGTGTCGAGTGAGTCGAGCTGCGCAGGGGCGAGGACTGCGGTGAGGAGGCTATCCTGAGGAGCGGCTGCGTAGCCCATCATTATCTGCTGTGACTGGGGCGACTGGGCCACGCTCATCACCATTTCGCCATATACCTTGTCGGCTGTGGCAAGTGCGGAGTTGAAACCGGGGACACTGTCGAGCACACTGATGGGTGCGATGTGGTGTGTTCCGAAGAGGTATGAAGGTTTGCTGAGTCCGTTGCCCGACACTTCCCAGAGGAGCTGGGCGTTGCAGGCAAGTGTGCTGATGACACTGATCACTAATGAAAGGAGAATCTTTTTCATTGTTGCGGGTTGATTGGCTGGTAATGGTAATGAATTTAGCTTTGGTGTTGATGTGTTGTACATGACTAACACACCGCAAAGGTAAAGACCTTTTTGGAATCTGCAAAATTTTTCAGGAAAAAATGTAGAAAAAAATTTTTATGGATTTACAACATATTGTCAAAACAGTCTTTTCAAGACTTTAATCCCTCAAGTCCTTACGCATTGCAAAAGTCGCGGTTGGCGAGTACAAAAAAAATTTGGATAAAACTATATTCTGCCGTCAAGTGGCATAGCGTGGGGCTAATTTTGCGACATGGAAAAGATTATAATACATATACGTCCGATAAACTGGTCCCAAGGTGATGTCTATGGGATACAGTTGAGATTATCGGGATGCAGCCCGACAGTGCGTATTGACTGGGGCGACGGCACGGTAAAAACTTATTGTGGAAATACAATCGAGGAGTCACACATATATCCAAAAGATGAATCTCTCTCGTTTATCATCACTGCAACAGTTATGTCAGGTTCAATCGATTATGTTAATCCCACAGGGGGAGACTGCAGTTACGAGCTCCTCGATTTCAGCAAGGCTCCGTCGATTCGGGAGATAGTGGCTCAGTGCTGTCAGACAGTCATACTTGATAATCCGAATCTCGAAAAGCTATCTCTGACCATCAATCTCGCCGACAGTTATGACCTATCCCGTTGTCCGAACCTTCGTTTTCTGGAATTTCAATGCGAATATGACTGCGAATGTCATATTCTCGACTTGTCGGAGTGCCATAAATTGGAGTCGTTTTCCAATAGGGGCTATATGAGCCCCATGTTGCGGAAAATTACCATTGCCAATGATGCACCACTGAAATATTTTGATATGACCGGTCACAACCTGTATCCATCCTGTCGTGAAGCCATTCATCGCATAGTCGAGAGAAACGGAGGGGTGATAGTCGGTGAATTTGAAGAAGAGGAAGAAGAGGAAGAATAAGAAAAAAATACCGAAGTATGCCTTGGAGTAATCAGCTCCGAGGCATTTTCATGTTTTTAACACCAATCATATTCCGCTCCATTAAAAAATCAGCGGCTTGGACAGGGCTCGAACCTGTAATGTACTTTCCATCTAATATAAAGCGTGTTTAACCAATTTCACCACCAAGCCTTTTATTTGTTTGCAAAATTAGATGGAGACTATGCCACATTGCGGCAAAAGTGAAAAGATTTAGATTGTGCCGTCACTTTGCATTTATCGCCAACCTTGTGTCATACACAAATGTAATTGAAACTCATTTCTGTTCATAACGCTTCAGGATTTCTGCTCCCAGCCATTGTATCTCATCCCGTAACCACTGCGGCGAGATGATTTCAGCATCCGAGCCAAGGGAGAGAACGGCGTGTTGGAACTCATATTCGGGACGCAAGGTCAACTGATAGTCGGTATATTCTTTGGTACGGGCGATGATTGTTTGCGATTTATGTATTGGTAACGTATCTGTATAGTCCCGCTGACGACCATATACTCGTAACCACACTTTTTCGCAATCGAAATCGTCATCTATGTTTACACCTATTACTTCATCAAAATAAGTGGTTACATTTATGCTTTTATCAGGTGTGAATGATCTTCCGGTCAATGACAGAGTTTCAATGCGGTCAAGTGAAAAAATGGTTGGTTTGTCATTACCTTCAATCTTGGCGATCAGGTACCAACGCTGTTTTGATTGCTTAAGTCCATAGGGCTCTACTATACTTTCGGTAGATTCTGAAATGGAGAATCTCCTATAAACTAAAGCAATTTTTTGATTCTTGGCCAATGCTTCAATGATTGGAGACAGAAATCCGTTTCCGCCGGGAGTTTCTTCAAAAACAATCTTATCAGAAACGTCTCTATTGCCCATCAGCTGATTGTCGATAGCGAGGCCGTTGAAAAGCCATGATGTGAACGATGGTTCGTTGAGAGCGTCTTCGTTTTCTATGTAATATGTATTGCCATTGTACCGATTGCAGAGGATGTCGATACCGAAAATATCGGCAATTGCCTGTCGATGGCGGTGGAATGTACGTTCGGGAATTTCTTCCTCGTTTTCCATGCGGAGTGTTCGCTCTTCCATCCATTTCTGATTGATCTCTTCAAGAGTGATGTTTCCGGCACGCCGTATCGTATCAACGAGCCAAACATATCTGCGTATTAATCTAACGGATGTTGCCATATATACTGAATCTTGTTTCTGCAAAGTTAATAATATGTATTGTCATTTCGCGGCATAATAATAAAATTAATCTTTGTCCTGTTTTTGTATAGGTGGTTTGCGGGAACAGTGTTTTTTATGTAATTTTGGATCGTTCTTAGGAAACCATTATTATCTCACTTTATAATACAATTGCAGATATGAAGTTCTCAGCCGTCCGTAACCGTGCCTTATTGATATGTGTCGTCATCGCAACGCTTTTAAGTTCCTGCGGGAACGGGTCGAAGCAATCATTGCAGAAGGTGCGCGAAGAGATTGCAGAGATCAATTCGCAGTGTCCGGTTGATATGGGTATCGCCGGCACGGTGACCGGAGCAGCTTTAGATGAGAGTACATCCACTGTCCAATATATGCTCAAGCCTAATGCACTTATGCTGAATGAAGCCATGTTTGCCGATCAGGAGGCTCTGTTGAAAAAGTCGTTGCTGCTGAATCTGTCGCCATTTGAAGCTGAGCGGTCAGGCGCGGTGGAGTTAGCCGAGTCCGGCTACAATATGGCCTATATCTATTCATTCCCGTCTGGTCACAAGCACACGCTGACATTGACTGCCGCTGAGATTATCGATGCGGCGGGAGGGAAAATGACTCCTGCAGAGCGCGGTGAGATGCTTCTCAAGACCCGCAGTGAACTTTCACGTCTGATTTTCCCGACAAAGGTTGATGCCTATACCACACAAACCGGTGTCGAGTTGCTCAATGATCGTCTGGTCCATCAGTTCATGATCGATGAGGATGCACTTGGAATGCCTATCAATGATCCGCAGGTGTCGAAAGATGCTTTGTATGAAGGTATAGTTGAGGATCTGAAGGGCAGTATCAATGATCCGGCCATGCGTTCGGAGATGGAAGCCGTCGTCGCCACCGGTCGTTCATTGGTCTATCACTATACAGGATCAGCCTCTGGCTCAGAACTCGAAGTTGAAATCACCCCCGACACCGTAAGGTCACTGTTCCATTGATCACCATACCGGCAATCATTCCGTGAGAATCAAAGAGAAATTTCGGCTCAGTAGCAAAACCCGGTTGAATTGTTAAAAACGAGCCGAGTGCGGAATATTTTTAGGCGCATAGCTTTGATAGCCTGAAAAGGAAGAAAGGTATGTCTGTTACACCTCTGAACTGACTTCGGAATGCTTTGACTTTGGCGTTGAAAGATTCTGCTCCGGCATTGGTCGAGCGGTTTATGAAGAAATTCAGTATTGTATCATAGTGATTACGGAATGTTTCGGTAACCGTGCGGAACTGCCCCCCATCCATTTCGTCAACCTTGTTGTACCATCTGGCTAAATTCAGTCGTGCCACATCCTTATCTACTTTCTGATTGAAAATATCGGTCAGATCCATGGCCAGATCATAGGCTCTTTTCAGCTCAGGATAAAATTCAAAGATGATATCGGCTCTCCACTGCTGTGACTCCGTCCATTTTGAAGCATGCTTGGTCAGTATGTATTTTGCTCTGGCCAGTAACTGCTTGCGTGTGTCACCATTGGCATAGCGGAACGGGACATAAGGAATCCCGGCTTTACGGCAGCGGGCTATATCCTCATTCTCAACATCCCGCGCCATCCAGCGCAGAGATATGCGCAACTCGTC
>NZ_JAIDBW010000055.1:0-30167 GCF_029056165.1 Duncaniella sp.
TGTCCTCTTGGCTCGTGGGCGCGGACAGGTTTATAAGAGACAGGCATATATTGGGCTATATATTCTTTCTCCAATATTAAATGTTTTTTGTGAAAAATCAAATCAAGTACAATTTACTATTGTAATTTTAGCATTCTTTATATTTCAAACCATATATGGTATGTCAGGGGCTGCAGTTTATATTGAAGGTGGATATTCAACCTTTTCATTTATAGGGCTATATTTACTATCGCAATTCATAAAGCGTTACGTTACAGATATTTATAGGTGGGGAGGGGTAATGTGTATTATTTCAGTTATTGCAAATTCTATATTAAGCTATTTTTTAATAATAAAAACGAATGTATCTATATGGTTTATTTTCAGTTATATTAATCCTGTTGTGATTATCGGGTCTGTTGGGTTACTTTTATTCTTTTCTAGGCTTAGAATAAAGACAAACAGAATAATTAACTGGATTGCAGCTTCTGCATTTGCGGTATTTCTTACACATGGGAATCCCAACATAGGTACCCCCTATTTCAAGCCATTCATCCGACAGCTCTATAATAATTTTAATGGAATAGAATGTATTGTAATGATACTAATAGGTTTGGCGGCGATTTTCGTGTTCTCCATTTTACTTGATCAACCTCGAAAATGGCTTTGGAATTTCATTAGCAGATACCTGCCAAATTATAAACTATGACGAATCATAACGTCGATAATAAGCGGATAGCCAGGAATACGGTATTCCTATATGTCAGAATGCTTCTGATTATGGGAATAAGTTTCTACACATCACGTGTGGTCCTAAATGCGCTTGGTGAAAGCGACTATGGAACATATAATGTCGTTGGGGGACTCGTTGTAATTGTTTCGTTCCTTAACAGTGCCATGATGGGTACCACCCAGAGGTATCTAAACTTTGAATTAGGGACGAAGAATGAGACCAGACTTCATGCTGTTTTTTGGACGAGTGTAAAAATCCACATCTGGATAGCAATTATTATCCTTGCAATCGCAGAAACTTTAGGATTGTGGTTTCTCAACAGATACATGAATATACCTCATGATACTATGTTTGCTGCAAATGTAGTTTATCAATGCTCTGTCTTGTCGTTTCTGGTAACGGTTGTCACCGTTCCTTATAACGCAGCAATCATTGCTCACGAAAAGATGGATGTTTTTGCATATATCAGTATCGCTGAAGCACTCTTGAAATTGGCTTCTGCTTTATTATTGCTTATCGTACCTTCAGACAAGTTAATCGATTATGCAATTTTTATGCTTGTAACAACTATCGTTCCTCGAATTCTTATATACATATATTCAAAAAAGAATTTCAAGGAATGTACTTATGGCAAATACAAACATTCAAAAAAATTAACAAAAGAAATTATCTCCTTCTCGGGATGGAACGTGTTTGGAAGCTTAGGATACATACTCCATACCCAAGGAATAAGTATCATCATAAATATATTCTTCAATACTATTGTTAATGCTGCACAGGGTATATCAGTGCAGGTAAATACATTGGTCCGTAGTTTCTCTGAAAGTTTCCTTCAGGCTATTAAACCACAGGTGATTCAAACATATGCGGCCGGAGAACTTGAACAAATGCACCAACTTATTTTTCGCGGATGTCGGTTAGCGATTTTTTTAACAGCATTTTTTGCAATACCGATTCTGATAGAATGTGAGTCATTATTGACGTTGTGGCTGAAGATTATACCGGATTACACAGTTCCTTTTGTACGTGTGGTTATATTGATAGCTCTAATTGATGCATGTACACCAGTTTTAGCGACAGCACAAAACGCAACCGGGAAAATACGTACATATCAGGTGACGCTTACTTCTATAGGGTTCCTACATCTTCCACTTGCGGTAGTTTGCTTCTGGTTAGGATATTCCCCAGTAAGTTCGTTTTATGTTTATTTGGTATTGACAATTATTCTACAGATTACTCGGACTCTTTTTGTATGCAAGGCTGTACAATTGTCCAAAAAAGAATTCGTTACGAAAATTGTTTTCCGTTCTACCTTTGTGCTATGTTTGTCGGCATTACCACCAATTATGCTAAGATTATATTTACCTTATTCAATTGGTTCTTCTTTAGCGGTTTTAGGTCTTTGTGTTATTACAAATATATTAACTATAGGAACGATTGGTCTGACAAAAAGCGAACGAATGGCGATTTTTACAGTTATTGCTAAGAAAATTCCATTAAAGAAATAAAATACAATATGTACTCTAATAATCCATTGGTGCTTGAGCTTATCGCACTTTTAAAAGAATTCGGAATTAGGAAGATTGTTGTTTCACCGGGTGGTAGGCACGTTCAGTTTGTGATTTCTATAGAAAAAGATCCATATTTTCAGCTTTACTCTGTCGTAGATGAGCGAAGTGCTGCATTCTTTGCTTTAGGGCTTATTCAAGAAACAAGTGATCCCGTAGCTGTTGCGTGCTCATCTGGAACTGCATGTATGAATTATGGATCCGCAATGGCGGAAGCATATTATCAGCATCTGCCATTAGTTGTACTTTCGAGCGATCGTCTCCCTCATTTCTTAAATCAAGGAGAGGAGCAAATGTATGATCAACTTGAACCATTTAAGACTATTACAAAATGCAGTGTCCAACTTCCTGAGGTAAATAATGAATTAGATAAATGGTTGTGTAATAGGTTAATAAACGAAGCGCTAATTAATCTTAATGCACATGGTAAGGGCCCTGTACATATAAATTTTCCAATGAGAACAATTTATGGAGATAATTTTGGTGTTATCGACCTTCCCAAAGTACGTAAAATTAATTTTCATACCTATAAAGGAATTGATGCATTTAAAGAAACCGCCACTCGCATAAAAGGTAAACGAGTAATGATAATTTGGGGACAATCAGTTCATAATTCTACAAAACTGGTAGAGGGTGTCACTGCGCTCTTGAATAAATGTGATAGTGTCCTATTATCAGATTACATGTCTAATTGTCAAGTTGCATTAGCTTATAAAAATACTCTATCTATTTTTCATGCAATAAAACCTGATGAATTAGAACAGGCGCGACCAGATATATTAATTACTATAGGTGGTAATCAGATTTATAATGGGGAATTAAAAAGCCTAATTATTAATCACGATATAGAACATTGGTCAGTGGATCCTACGGGAGAAGTCTGTGATCCATTTCATTGTTTGACTGATATTTTCCAAATGGAAGAATATTTGTTTTTTAGCGCTATTGAATCCTTTATGGATGAAACAGAGGAGCATAAGTATAGTGATTTCTGGACGCAATTCAAGAATTTGCCTGAGCCTCCAACAGAAAACTATAATGAATTTCAGGCTATCGGTTGGCTCATTCACGCTCTTCCAGAAGGAGCTGATTTGCAATTGGCAAATAGTAATACTATCAGAATGGCTCAGTTCTTTAATATTCCTAAAGGTGTTCGGGTAAACTGTAACAGAGGTGTAAATGGTATTGATGGGAGTATGTCTACCGCTATCGGCTTTTCTTCAGTTAGCAGTCGCCCCGTTTTCTATATTACAGGAGAATTATCTTTCTTTTATGATATGAACAGCCTATGGATTAAGCATATTTCGCCCCAAATAAGGATTCTGTTGATAAACAATGATGGAGGGGCATTTATGTACCATCAGAAACGTATTGTTAATGGGCAAAAATCTATCACTTTAGCAGCAGAGAACCAGATAACAGCTAAGGGTTGGGTCGAATCTCTCGGCTTCACATATTTGAGCGCCCATAATTCGAAAGAATTAAAAGAAGGCATTGATGCATTAACTTGTTTAGATACCGATAGTCCGATTATATTAGAGGTTTTTACAGACTTAGTCAATGATGGTTCTATTATAACTCAATACTATGCTTCCTTAGATCGTCGATCATTTGCTGATAAAGTTCAAGGAAAACTTTCTCGCGTCGCAGGAAAGCTTATTGGGAAATAATGGATTTTATATAAATTATGATGAAGAGTAATTCTGCAATCGATTTTGAAAATGAAGTCGTAGAATTTATTAAAAATTCTTTATCGAACGATGAGGCTATCGAAGATTTTGTTTTCGAGAGTAACAAATTGACCAGCCGTTTCTTTATAGATTTCTATCTACCAAAAGGATGTAAAACATTAGAAATTAATGAACGAACTTATATTGAAATAAAATATAAGTTCACATATGAGGCTTTTGAACAAATTCAATTACTAAGTAGATCAATCGAAAAAGGAGAGAAATTACTTATCATCACAAAGGATCAAGGGATAAACTTGTCATTTCAAGGAGGCACTAAATCTCCCAATATCCAAGTAGTAACATTTCATGAATTGAAGAGTATTGCTACCAAAAATGGCATGAATCCCGAACAATTTAAAGGCTCAAAGTTCCATGACCCTAATTCTGCTATATATCATGAAAATGTAGTTGGATTTCATGAGAACAGCCAGCAACGAGATAATAGAATTATTGAAGAGGTCAAAGCAAGATTCAAAGAAGGAAATATTACACTTTTTTTGGGTGCAGGGGTAAGTGCCTCGGCAAAATTGCCAGCTTGGGATAGTCTGTTAAACGGTATTCTTTCAGATACAAAACAATATCCTCTAACTTGTGATGATTATGCTCCAATAGAGGTCGCGTCATTTAACTCTGCAATAATTAACGCCCGAATACTTTTAAGTGCATTTGACAATGATCCACAGCGAGAGCAAATTATAGTGAAAAAAATGCATGATGTGCTATATAAGGATCATCAACAGGGTCAATCGTCAAAACTTATAGACACGATAGCACAACTGTGTAAACGTGGGGATAAAAAGGGGCCATATATAAAGTCAATTATTACCCTCAACTACGATAATCTTATTGAGCAATCTCTTGAAAAAGAGAATGTTCAATATCAGCAAATTTTTGGAGAAGCACGATATAAAAGTGGGCATTTACCAATTATACATGTTCATGGAGTAATCAATGAAAATGCACCTATTCCAGTTATTCCAGTCCTTTCAGAAACCGAATATCACGACTTATACAGAAAGTCATATTGTTGGTCTAATATCGATATCTTACATGCGTTGTATCGTAATACATGTATTTTTATTGGATTATCTATGTCTGATCCGAATCTTAGACGTCTGTTAGAATTCGTAAAGCAAGAATCTCCCAATAATCTTAATCATTTTGCTATACTTCCTTATAAATCTTTATCTGATTTTAATTGGGAATCAGCCTCACCAAAAAAATACTATAAGCAAGATAATTTAAAAGACTCCCATTTCAGAAGTCGGCTCGAAGACATCTATTCTCATTTAGGCGTTAGTGTGATATGGTATGAAAATGGAAAATATGGCGAAATTCCAAGTATTTTGGCTCGTATCGCAGGATTACAGGATGTGACTAATGAATCTATAAAAAAGCAAGATTAATTATAATGAAACTCGGGATTCTAACACAGCCATTAAGAAATAATTATGGCGGCCTGATGCAGGCTTGGGCATTACAGAAGGTTCTAACTGAAGCAGGAAATGAGGTAATAATTATTAACCGAGAGTATCGTCGCCTTAAAGATATGAATTTAATTCGACGCACAGCATCAATCGTCAAAAGAGAGTTGTCTATTGCCCTTGGAATAGAAAAACGTCAGCCCCAATTATCGGAGATCCAGGAATTTTATATTCGTAAGTATATTATTCCTTTTATCGAAAATCGCTATGAAGGAATCTCCCCTACGTTGTACACAGAGAAAAGTTTCAGAAAATACATTGAATGCGCGAATTTCGATGGGCTTGTCGTAGGATCAGATCAAGTATGGCGTCCTCGTTATTCTCCTGCAATATGTAACTATTTTCTTGATTTTTTACCTCAAATAAGTGAAGTAAAACGAATTGCATACGCAGCATCATTTGGTGTTGATAATTGGGAATTTAGTCCAATCGAGACTAAGAAGAGTACAGAATTAGCAAAGAAATTTGACTTTATTGGTGTCCGTGAATCATCTGGAATAGGTTTATGTAGGAAATATTTAGATGTATCAGCAAAATATGTTGCAGACCCGACGCTACTCCTTGATCGAAATTATTATGATGCTTTAATTGATAATCCATCAGTGTCTTTAAGACCTTCAAATGGGGAATTGTTCTGCTATGTTCTTGATTCTGCTAAAGAGTTAAAAGATGTAATTAACGCTTGCTCTTCATCTTTAGGATACACGCCATATTACTGTAATGCCGTAAGAAAAATTACAAATTCAGACGATTTAAAGTATCTTGATGAATGCACCTTTCCCCCAGTCGAACAATGGTTAAAATCGTTCCGCGATGCGGAGATGGTTATCACTGATTCATTTCACGGCACAGTATTTTCAATAATATATAATAAACCATTTTGGGTGGTAGTGAATAATTCTCGTGGTGCAACTCGATTTCATTCACTACTTGATAAATTTGGCCTTACTCATAGAATTGTAGATTCTTCAAAGAAGATTAACTGGCTTGACCCGATAGACTGGCAATTTGTAAATACCATACGTAAAGAGTTTACTGATTTTTCAAAAGCCCTACTATTTTCAGCTCTGAATGAAAAATAATCCTAAAATTTCTGTGATAGTTCCGGTTTATAACGTCGAGAAATATCTATCTAAATGTATAGAAAGTATTTTAGCTCAGACTTATACTAATTTTGAGCTATTGCTGATTGATGACGGATCTCAGGATTCTTCGGGGAGGATATGCGACGAATATGCAAGTAAAGATTCGCGTATCAGAGTTTTTCATCAGAAAAATAGTGGAGTATCCGTCGCAAGAAATTTAGGCCTTGTTGAATCTAGAGGTGAATGGATTTCCTTTATTGACTCGGACGACATGATTGTTCGTAACACATACCAATTATGCAGTAATTTCTTTGTCGGATACGACATTATTCGATTTTCTTTCTTACTTAATTATACGAGGAATTCACAAATCCTTGAGTTAGATACATCCGACGATTTAGTAAATTATACGCAAAAAATCATTGCTCGGAGAGGAATACTTGGAGTCTGTTGCGGATTGTTCAGAAAAAAATTATTCCAAGATAATAAAATAATATTTAATAAAAGTTTAATAAGCGGGGAAGATTGGCTTGTGCAGTTACAGTTATTACTCGAGACCAAATCAATAAAAATTATTAATGAACCGCTATATATATATGAACGTAATAATGAATCCAGTACTACTTCAAATTTTAGATTCGAAGTTCACTATTCTGCTTTAAAAGCACTTCGTATGATTGAAAATCATATTAATAAAAAATCTTTATTAGGACTTTATAGTAAATACATAAAATTGGCTGAGACTGACTTGGTTTATGACTTTATTGCGTCTAAATTAGCTAGAAATAGAGCTGTTAAACACTCCGATATGCTAAGATACAAAGAATCGGTAACCCTAAAATTTCACGACATTTTTAAAACAGAAATATCGTTTAAACGGAAATTACTTTTAGCAGTATATCTGTCACCGCTGAGTAAAATCATATTTTACAAGTAAGCGATTTGTAAAAAATAATTCAATGGGTAAAATAGAGTCACGATTAAGGTATTCAATTGTAATCTTCTCTCTTATTATAATATTACGAGATGTTGTAGGTTTTCCGATTCCAGACGTAGGGATACTGATTGTTTCCGCTATGATAATGACCTTTTTATCCTATGTTGAATTAGTTTACTTCCTCTTCTTTCTGTTTCCTCTAACATGTGGTATTCCGGGATATATTATGCTTGTAGGGTATATACTGTTGTTTTTTAAAAGGAAAAATATTTCTTTTTTACAAATTATCCCGGTATTATTAATCTTCATTATTGATATATTTGATGAAGCATTATCTAATGACCCAGGCACTCTCACAGGTATTTTATCGTTTATTTCTTTTTGTGGTATTTTCTTTTTCTTCTTAAATGATAAAAAAAGAATTAATTATGATATACCTCAAATGATTTGGTTTTTTGGATTCGGAACAGCATTTACCTTCTTTGTTATTTTTTATAATATGCTACAACAATATAATATATATTATATTTTAGCCGGAATGGCAAGATCAGGTGCTTTAGGAGTAGAGGGAAATGACGTCGCCGAAATGAAGGGGCATTTAGCAATGAATTCCAATACCATAGCTTACTATGCAGTATGTTGTATCTCGTCAGTTTTAGCTTTAAAAAATAATTATAAAGCAAAATTCATGGTTCCACTTCTATGCTTTATATTAGCATGTGGCTTGTTAACATTGTCAAGAACATTTATCTTATGTACTTTTTTAATTGGGATATACTATTATATGATATCCTCTAAAGCAGAAAGAAAGAAAATTATTATATCCTCAATTTTAGGTTTGATAGTATTCTTTGGTTTATACTATGACAAGATTGTGTTGTTATCAGCAGGATTTGTGGATCGTGCGAATGATGCGAATATGTCTACTGCTGGAGGAAGAACAGAATTGTTCTATCTATATAATGAAGCATGGTTATCATCGCTATGGTATATCTTTTTGGGTGTAGGGGTAGTAAATCATTTTCCTGAATTGGGAGTCTATAATGCAATGCACTGCGGTTTACAGCAAATATGGGTTTGTTTAGGGGTGACTGGATTTTTGATTTTCTTTTATGAAATAATATGTTTTTTCAAAAAATATAAAAATAGGAATATGATTTTGAATAGTATTCCATTTGTTATAACACTTATTTTTGATCAATCTATACAATTTTTGAACCCGTACCCTCTTATGCTACCAATAATGGTAGCACTTCTTGTTTACAAAGAAGGTTGGGTCATAAGACATAAATAATTATGAGGATTATCCAAATAATGCCCGAATTCGGTTTAGCCGGTGCTGAAACAATGTGTGAGAATTTAACGTATGAATTGGTGAATAAAGGTAATGAAGTAATCGTGGTTAGTCTATACAATTTTCATTCACCAATTACCGAAAGAATTGAGAATTCAAATATCCCATTACTGTACCTAAATAAGAAGCCTGGTCTTGATATATCAATCATAAAAAAAATTCGAAATATAATTAAACAATATAGACCAGATATTGTACATACGCACCGCTACCTTCTAAAATATGTAGCTATAGCCGTAGTCGGTTTAAACATTAAGAGCATTGTACATACAGTACACAACATTGCTCAAAAAGAAAATAACCTAGTCGACCGATATATAAATAAGATAATATTTAAGTGTAAACAAGCAGTTCCAGTTGCATTATCAAAAGAGATACAATCAACCATTAGTGAGGTTTATAATTTTCCTGTTAATGAGCTTCCGGTTGTTTTTAATGGGTTCTCTATAAAAGATGTGTCCCCGAAAATTGAATATAGCTTCAAAGATAAGATAAGAATAATAAATGTTGGTAGATATACATCGGTCAAAAATCAACTATCACTTATAGAAGCCGTCAATAAGCTCCACAAGGAAAATTCCGAGATTGAACTCAATATCTATGGGGACGGCCCGTTAAAGGCAGAGCTTAATCAAAAAATTAAAGAGCTAAAAGCCGAAAACTATATTCATGAAAACGGACTGACAGATAAGGTAACAGAGAAATTAAGAGAATCAGATATATTTATTCTTCCTTCGGTCTATGAGGGAATGCCAATGACTATCATTGAGGCGATGTCTCTTGGTTTGCCCATAATCGCTTCAAATGTCGGCGGTATTCCTGATATGATTGAAGATGGTAGAAATGGACTATTGTGTAATACTAATGTTGAAAGTATATATTCGAGTCTTAAACTTCTAATTGAAAATGAACAGCTGCGAGAAACTTTGGGACGAGGAGCTCTCATTCAGGCGGAAGTCTTTTCAGCTGAACAGATGGCAAAGTCTTATGTAGAATTGTATAATAGGTTAATAAATAATTGAATGGAAGATACTTACCCCCCCCACTCACAAGATTTCTGTACATCAAAACAAACAAAATTCGCATTATTTAGCACAAACTCAAAATCTCTAATAGATTCTGACAGGAAAAGAAATAAAAATATACCTTCGTTTCAACTTTGGTTAAGGCGAAAACAAACGGCTAAAAATTCTATATGGAAACTGATCTGCCGAGTTTTTTATAGATTATCCGGTGCGTTCTATTGCAATGATATTCAGACGACTTATATTGGACGTAGTCTCTATATCGGTCATCCATACGGAATAACGATAAACAAGAACGCAATTTTAGGCGATATGGTAAATATTCACAAAGGAGTGACAATAGGTCAAGAAAATAGAGGGAAGCGCAAAGGGACGCCAATAATCGGATCGTATGTTTGGATAGGTATTAACTCTACAATAGTTGGATCAATAACAATCGGAGATGATGTCCTTATAGCTCCAAATACCTATCTCAATAGAGATGTACCGGCTCACTCTATCGTGTTCGGGAATCCGGCAATCATAAAGCCTACAAAAAACGCAACAGCACATTATATTACTTAATTTTAATAAATTAGAATCTTGAAAAATAAAAAAATATTAGTCCTTGGCTATTTTGGTTACCAAACGAATCAACTTGACGGACAAACTGTGAAGACTCGCGATATCTATCGTTTAGTCAAAGAGCAGTTTCCGAATAACAAGATAAATTATTTTGACACGCAGGAATTTAAATTCAACAAATTATCCATATTTAAAATGTTGTGGATGGTCTGCAGATGCAATAGGCTGATTTATCTTCCTGCCAATAATAATCTTAAATATATCTTTCCCTTAATATTTGTCCTTTCAAGAATTTTTCGATTCAGAATAGATTATTTTGTTGTTGGAGGATGGCTAAGTCAATATTTGAAGAATATGCCTGTCCATACATGGATGCTTAAACATATAGCCGGAATCCATGTAGAAACAAAACGTCTCAAAAGTGACCTTGAGAAAGTTAATTGTCTGGCAAATGTTGATATTTTCCCTAATTTCAGATTCTTTGATTTCACACCAAAACCAAGTAACACAGAAAAGCTTCGTTGCGTATTTATGGCGCGAATCATTAAAAAGAAAGGTCTGGATTGGATTTTCAACCTTGCAGATTATATCGAAAGTCACCAAATGTCGGACAAGATTAGTATTACCTTCTATGGCCAAATTAATGAACCGGACAGCGATTACTTTCTTAGTTCAATAGACAAATATGACTTCATAACATTTGGTGGTTCGTTGCAGCCAGATGAAATTCATAAAACTTTAAACAATTATGACGTCTTGTTGCTACCCACCCACTTTTATACCGAGGGACTGCCATGGTCAATTGTTGACGCATACATATCAGGTATTCCTGTAATTGCTACTGAGTGGTTAAATGCGAAAGAATTTATTGATGATAGTATTACAGGATTTATTATTCCCTTTGAAAATGGGCAAAATGCTTTGATTGAAAAAGTTATCCTATTACAACAAAACAGGGAATTGCTAAATGAGATGAAGTCCAACACTTTGATTAAGCGAAACGAATTTACCCTCCCCAGTTATATGGTTGATAATCTGCGGCTTGTCTTTGTGTCGCGGTTGTGTGTTGAAAAAGGATTAGATACTCTTTGCAGAATCAATGAGCAAATACTACAAGAATTTGATAACAAAATAACTTTCACAATTGATTTTTACGGTCAAAAAACAGACAGTTACTTTGACAATCAAATTGAGAATAAATATGAAAACTTCAAATATAAAGGAATTCTCGCTCCCGATAAAGTAATCAAAGTGATTTCAGACTATGATGCCTTGATATTTCCCACTCATTACGATGGAGAAGGTTGTCCGGGAATACTTATTGAAGCATTGGCTGCTGAATTACCGGTTATCGCTTCTGATTGGAAGGACAATTCTGAATTTATCCATAACAAAGAAAATGGATTCTTGTGTGAACCTTTAAACATTAATGATTACATCGAAGCTATTGTGTCTCTATCGCGCAATAAAAACTTAAGACGACAAATGTCCCTGCATTCTCACGTGCTGTCTGAAAACTATTCTAATGCATTTGCAGGAAGGAGATTAACAGAAATAATTAAGTAAAATATGGCAGTTTCACTTTATAAATTAAAAAAATGGTATCACATGCTGATTGGCAATAGTGTTCATCATGTAAATCAGGATGAAGGTAAAATTTATTCAAAGGATGACATCAAAGGTTATTATAATAATTTAACCGAAAAAATCACACGATTCGGAAGAAAAGATAATAAAATTCCTTTCACATATGTAGATACCGGAGAAGAAATAGAATTCTCGATTGCTATTTTCCAATACGGCTTAGCAGCCTACGATTTATATCTTATGTCAGGGAAAAAGGATAATGATTCACTTGCAAAAGTTCTCTCTTGCGCTGACTGGGGATTATCTAATCAACTTTCTGACGGGTCGTGGGTCACTTTTAAATATGAGAATCCAGATAGCCCATTTTCTTCTATGGCACAAGGAGAAGGCATATCACTTCTTGTCCGTGCATATATTGAAACAGATGAAAAAAAATATCTCGATGCGGCGTTAAGAGCTAAATATTTCATGCTTACGTCTATTGATAACGGCGGAACTACAAAATATATCGGGGATGACGTTTATTTCTACGAATGTCCCGCTGATCCACTTATTCTAAACGGTTGGATTTTCTCTATTTGGGGAATCTTTGATTTGTATAAGTTAACTCGCGATACGGAGTTAAAGAAGATTATGGATCGTACATTATCGACGCTGGAAAGAGATCTTCCTTCTTATGATTTGGGATATTGGAGCAAGTATGAAGATAAAAATAGGATTGCAAGTCCATTCTATCATAAACTACACATAGCTCAGTTAAACGTCATGTACAATTTAACAGGAAAAGAAATATATAAATCCTATGCAGAAAAATGGGCAAACTATGAACGTAATTTCTTTTTCAGGAATTTTGCATTTATCAAAAAAGCTTTTCAAAAAATAATGGAATAAGGCTACCATTTGTAAAACCTGTTTAATGTTTAATAAACTATATTTGTTATGTCACTAAATCTTATGTATATAACCAAGAATCCTAAAGTGGCCAAGATCGCTGAGGATGCCGGTGTTGACTGGATTTTTGTAGATATGGAGTTTATTGGAAAGGATGACAGACAAGGTGGCTTAGATACCGTCCAAAACCATCATACTATATTAGATATCAGAAATATAAAAAGTGCGGTTTCTAAAGCAAAAGTTCTTGTGAGGGTTAATCCTATTCACCAGACTCAAAATGATGGCTATTATGATTCGGAAAAAGAAATTGATAAGGCTGTTGAAGCCGGAGCTGATATCATTATGCTTCCGTTTTTCCATTCTGTGCAGGAAGTTCAGGATTTTCTCCGGTATATGAAGATGGCTAATTTACGACACAAAAAGGATGTGAAAAGCTGCCTTCTTCTTGAAACTCCGGAAGCTGCTATTCTTATCGATGAAATTCTTAATGTATCGGGGATTGATATGATACATATAGGATTAAACGATCTCCATTTGGCAATGGGTATGAAGTTTATGTTCCAATTGCTGACCGACGGTATTGTAGATCAACTTGCAAGGAAGATTCAGGCAAAAGGGATTCCGTTTGGTTTTGGTGGAATCGCCAGCCTTTCTGGTGGAGTTCTTCCCGGTTCATATATCCTTAAGGAACATTATAGGCTCGGCAGTTCTATGGTGATTGTTGGACGAAGTTTCTGCAACACTAATGTAATAACTGATCTTGATGAAATTAAAAAAATATTTACTACGGGAATAGCTGAAATGCGGAGGTTGGAAGAGGAAGCCCAGGAGGCTGTAGATTATTTTAAAAAGAACCATAATGCTATCGTAGACTCTGTATCTAAGATAGTAGAAAATAAATCCGTTGAATCATGACAATTAATAAAGAAATAATAGCAGAACTTAGGACGCAGTTTGGAGACGCATTCTATCTGCTGGATTCAGAAAGATTCATAAATAATTTCAAAGAATTAAGAAATGCATTCCGGAGGTATTATCCCAACTCTAATATCGCATATTCCTATAAGACAAACTACGCTTTTCCGTTTTGTAAGATTGTTAATGAGCTTGGAGGTTATGCGGAAGTAGTGTCCGAGATGGAACTTGAAATCGCATTGCGAATTGGTGTCAATCCTGAGAGAATCATTTGGAACGGCCCTATCAAGAATCCTATCATTCTTGAAAAGTTCTTGCTGGCAGGAGGGACTGATAATATTGACAACAAGGAAGAACTTGAGATTGTCCGTAAAATCGCCTGCCAACATCCTGGCAAAACTATAAATATCGGTATCCGCGTAAACTATGAAGTTGGAGACGGCGTAATAAGTCGTTTTGGGTTTGACATCGAAACAGACGAATTTAAAGATGTTCTCCATTTTGTCACTGCTACCCCTAACGTCCATTTTAAGAATTTCCAGTGCCATTTTGCTAAAAGACAGATTCAGTATTGGCCTGCACGTACCCAAGGAATGCTTGATTTAATAGATGGTCTTGATATAGTTCCGGAACGAATTGATATTGGAGGTGGTCTTTTCGGAAAGATGGAAGATTCATTAAAAGCACAGTTTTCATGTGAGATTCCTGATTATGACGCATACGCAGAGGTCTCTGCAAAACTTTTTGCTGAATACTTCCAGAATAAGGATAAAAAGCCAGAACTTCTCATTGAACCAGGTTCAGCAATAGTAGGTGATTGTATGAAGTTTGTTGGAACAGTAATGTCAATCAAAAATGTTCGTGGCAAATGGTTTGCGTCGGTACTAGCAAGTCAAAAAAATATAAGTATGTCGGGAGTCAACCCTCCATTAGTAGTCATCAACATAAATCCGGAGGAGAAAAAGTATGAAAATCTCGACTTTGTAGGATTCACTTGCATAGAGGGTGATGTGCTTTATCATGGTTATAGCGGTCCGCTTGCTGTGGGTGATGTTATTGTCATAAGCAATTGCGGCAGCTATTCTATCGTCATGAAACCACCTTTTATCCTTCCGAACTTCCCAATTCTTGATATATCAAGCGATACGGTTAATATTGTTAAGAGAGCAGAGTCTTTCGATGATATCTTGCACACTTATAATTTTTGAGAGATGAACCGGCTTCAGTTAGCATTGAAACGAACAGTAGATCTATGCGCAAGTATAGTGGGTTGTATTGTATTGACTCCATTATGGATAGTGGCAGCTATTGCTATCAAGGTGGACAGCAAAGGCCCTATTTTTTTTCGTCAGGAACGACGAACCAAAGACGGTAGAATATTCAATATGCTCAAATATCGTTCTATGGTTGTCAATGCCGAGCAGATGGGTACTGGGTTATTTTCCTACGATAATGATCCTCGTATAACTAAAGTCGGTCGTTTCCTCCGTAGAGCAAGTATTGACGAGTTGCCACAGCTCTTCAATGTACTTAAAGGCGATATTTCTCTCGTTGGGCCAAGACCATGCGTAAAGTATGAACTCGGGGATTTCGACACACTCAACAAGAAGTATAAGAAACGTTTTCAAGTAAAAGGAGGTATAACTGGACTTGCACAGGCCAAAGGTCGAAATGAAAATTCGTGGGATGAAAAAGTAACGCTCGATAACGAATATATCGATAGATTTGCCAAAGAAGGAGTCCTTTTGGATTTGAAAATTCTATGGTGGACTGTTGCAGGAATATTCAAAAGTAAAAATATAAATGAATTAAAAATTGATGAAAATATGAGCGATGAGGAAGCCGCATTACTTACCGATGAGGAAGTGAAACGAATAGCTCATCTACCGGACTAAATGATATATTATGAAAACTGATGTAACAAACAGATTAATTTGGTTTAAAGGCCAGATAATTAACGTTAACGATGCATTCATAAACGTTCTTGCCCCGACTTCTCAGTTCGGTCTTAACGTTTTTGAAGGAATTCCATGTTATTGGAACGGCGAAGCAAAGCAATTATATGCGTTCCGTCTCGAAGATCACTACAAAAGACTGCTGAAATCAGCAAAACTTATCCAACTGGAGTGTCCTTATACTTCAGAGAATTTTAAGACCGCTCTTGTAGATGTAGTTAAGGCCAATGAATATGACGAGAACTTATCTGTCCGGCATACTCTTTTTGTGGATGGATTTGGTTCATGGGGATCTGAAGGGCCAGTCGAGATGTTTGTGGCTCCAATTCCAAGAGGACGAACAAGTGCGGAGTACAACAAAAAGGGATTGAACTGCTGTGTTACCTCATGGAGACGAATAAGCGATTCTAATCTTAGTCCTCGAGTGAAATGTGGAGCAAATTATATTAACAGTCGTGTAGGTCAGAGAGAGGCTCTTCGCAACGGATATGATACTTGTATCTTTCTCAATGAGTTCGGCAAAGTGGCAGAAGGCCCGGGATCTTGTCTTTTCATCATAAAGGACGGAGTCTTAATAACGCCTCAATTGACAGACAGCGTTTTGGAGAGTATTACCCGTGACTCCGTGATTCAACTGGCGAAAGATGAACTCGGTCTCAGGGTTGAGGAGCGAACTATCGACCGCACCGAGCTCTATCTTGCAGATGAAGCATTCCTTTGTGGCTCAGCCATGGAAATAACCCCTATCTACAGTATTGATCGTTATCCAATTGGTTCAGGCGAACAAGGAGAAATCACCAAGAAGATTCATATTCTATATATTGACGCTGCAAGAGGTCGACTTGCTAGTAGAAAGAATTGGTTAACTCCAATATACTAGGAAATGAATCTATATAAAAACGACATTGTATCTGTGATAACTCCGGTTTACAATGTCGAAAAATTTATAGCAGCAACCATTGAATCCGTAATGAATCAGGACTATAAAAATGTTGAACTGATTCTCGTGGACGATTGTTCCTCGGATAATTCCGCAAAGATTATAAAGGATTATCAAAAACTATATCCAAACATAATCTATCACCGGCAAGAAAAGAATCAGGGAGCAGCAGTTGCACGCAACACTGCGTTAAAAATTGCGCAAGGCAGGTATGTTGCGTTTCTCGATAGTGATGACCAGTGGTGTAATAGAAAGTTGCAAAAGCAATTGGAGTTTATGGGAGTGAAGAAGGCCGCTATTTCCTGTACCGCAATGGATACTTTTGACGAAAATGACAATTTTTTCGGTAATATAAGAGAAGTTAACCAAATCATTGATTACCAATTTTTACTTCATAACACTATGATTGCCACTTCAACTGTCATTGTAGACCGAAATCTCACCGGGGATTTTCAGATGCCTTTGAGAAGAGGCGGACAGGATTATGCCACATGGTTAATGCTTATGAGAAATGGTGCGGTATGCCACGGTCTTAACGAGACCCTTTCCCATTACCGAGTGCTCAAGAACTCGCTATCTTCAAATAAATGGAAGAGTATACGCCAAGTTTGGGAAATCCAGACTCAAGACGAGGGTATTAATAAGGTCTCTGCTGCCGTGAATCTTTGTCATTTCGTGTTCCATGGAATCGTTAAACATTTCATACGGTAATAAAAGATGATTGATAATAACTTACTCGACGAAGTAACCATAAAAGCCTAAGAAAGTCCGCGTCTTCGCATGAAATTTAATCTGCATGATAGCCTTGATGCTAAGGCGCAGCGTCTTATGAATGTCTTGCTTCCAGGGACAGTCTTGTCAATACATCGCTACATACATACTGCTGAAACATACGTGTTGCTTTGAGGGAAGATGTTTGTAGTCTTATATAATGACCAAGGAGTACAAGTAGAACGCTATCTCCTAGATCCTATAATCGGTAATTATGGAGTCCAGATCCCTATAGGACAATGGCATGGAATTGAAGTCATAGAGCCATCCGCGATTTTTGAAGTTAAAGACGGCCCATATATGCCTATCCAACCGGAGGATATGCTTGATTAATCCAACTTATTGAAAAATACGAATTGTTCCTAATTACTACAGCATATCAGAAGTCAAGAAGCAAAAAGAAACCAGATAAGACTGGTAAAGTCTTGTTCCATATAACTTGTAGATCTGATAATGAGCGAGGCGAAGCTCTTCGTTCGGTTAGTTCGGACATTTATGGTGCGCAAGATTCTGTTTTTGAATCGAAGCGTGAAGAAATTGTGCAATACCTAAGGATAATTTACTCCATTATTGAGAATCGTATCAATACCACGACTTACCCATCAATTGATGAAATTGCAGATGATTTCCGGCTTGCAATGAAAGGAGATCCTTCAATGAAAGCGATGTTGAAACGAGCTCATGAGGATTTCCCCGTCCGTGCTGATTGGGTTAGTATCGGTAATGAATATAAGCGATATTTCCAATTTATTTATCCCGAAGCGCAGGTGCTCCCGGATAAATTGCTGGAATATATAACACTGTTATCACAACAAGCGAAGAATAACGGTAAACAATCGATGTCTCGCTCATATAATAGTACTCGTTCGAGCCTCTCCAGATTCCTCAATGAGCATGATGTCCACATCAATGGTATAGACAAACATTTTGTTACACAGTATAGTGCATGGTTAAAAGAGAACGGAGTTATTGACAGTACCCAATCATTCTATCTGCGTACGCTACGTGCAATCCTAAATCGCGCAAAAGAAGACGGGATTGAGACGAAAGATGATGACATGTTCAAAGGCATGAACACGCGTGTAGAATTCTCAGAAAATAAGAGACCGCGCGCAACAATAAGCCGTGAAATATTAAATAAAATCTTGAAATTAAAATTTCAAGATAACCCTGAAGCTGAAGTCGCTCGAGATATGTTCATGTTCGCATTCTATTGTCGTGGTATGGAACTTACGGATGTTATGAATCTTACCTACTTAAACATTCAGGGTGACACATTGACATACAATCGCCGTGGAGTAGGGCGTCCTCGTGTCGTTACACTCGACAAATTTGCAATAAACATCATCAAGAAGTATAGGAATACAAGCGGTTACATCTTCCCAATAAAGGAAACGTACAAAGGCAATCAACAGTATTCAGTTAATGAAAGAGTTCGCCGCCATATCAAAGATATAGGCAAAGCTGTAGGATTCCCCGAACTAACGTTCAGTATGAATATTTCAGCATGGGAACACCTTATGTCCCAACTCAACATTTCAGAGTTACTCCTAAAATGTGAGTAGCGTTTTCATAAATATAACAAACAGCACCCAATAAGCATCAAGACAGCTCGGCCACTGGTCGGGCTGCCTTTGTTAATGGGAAAGTTTATGAGCCTCTTATGATAAGACTGATAGATTGTTTTGTTGTGATTTTTATCAAATTAGTTTGATGTCAATAATTTAAATGCTATTTATCCCATTTATAACAAAATCATAATTGGTCATAAATAAAAATATTTTGCGGACTGTTTATAGTTGGACAAGCGCACACATGATACTTTTGTAAACGTATCATGTTCCTGAAATCGGAGATTAATAAGTGGCTGATTAGCGAACAGCTCAAGTCAATCCGAGAAATTGAGGCTATAATGAGAATCAAGTGACTTAGCAAGAAAAGTCGAACCACAAATCTCACACTTCCTTTTTATTTCATACTTTGCAGGAGGCATATATATTGTTAAGAGTCCATAAGAGGAAATAAGGAGATATAAGGGACACTTCATCGCCATTTAAGGGACGTTCCAAATATGGTGCAAATATAACGAAAAATAAATCAAATATCATCTATTTCGACAGGGAATTACAAAAAAATGGAGTGTAACCTTTTGAGCTACACTCCATTTATATGGACTTAGATATTTCTAAATTGATGGATTACTTCACTTCCTCGAATTCTACGTCATCGACGTGGCCTTCGCCGGGGTTACCTGCCTGTGAAGCACCGGGTGTAGGACCTGCCTGTGAGCCGGCTGCCTGCTGGGCGTTGAGGATCTCCTGCTGGATAGCTCCGAAGACGCTCTGGATTTCGTTGATGGCGGGATCGATGGCTGCGACGTCCTGAGCCTTGTGAGCTTCCTTGAGCTTGTTGAGGGCGTTGTCGATCTGAGCCTTCTTGTCGGCAGGGATCTTGTCGCCGAGTTCCTGAAGCTGCTTTTCGGTCTGGAAGATCACGGTGTCGGCGTGGTTGAGCTTGTCGATCTTCTCCTTCTCCTTGGCGTCGGCTGCAGCGTTGGCTTCTGCTTCCTTCTTCATACGCTCGATTTCTGCGTCGGTCAGGCCGCTTGAAGCTTCGATACGGATGCTCTGCTCCTTGCCGGTCGCCTTATCCTTGGCCGATACGTTGAGGATACCGTTGGCATCGACTTCGAAGGTGACTTCGATCTGAGGTATGCCACGGGGAGCGGGTGCGATGCCGTCGAGGTGGAACTTACCGAGGGTCTTGTCATCCTTGGCCATGGGGCGTTCACCCTGAAGAACGTGGATTTCAACTGAGGGCTGGTTATCAGCTGCGGTTGAGAATGTCTCGCTCTTACGGGTAGGAATGGTAGTGTTGGCTTCGATCATCTTGGTCATCACGCCACCGAGGGTCTCGATACCGATTGACAGAGGCACAACGTCGAGAAGAAGTACGTCCTTGACATCGCCTGAGAGGACACCGCCCTGAATTGCTGCGCCGACGGCTACTACTTCGTCAGGGTTGACGCCCTTTGAGGGAGCTTTGCCGAAGAACTTCTCGACAACCTGCTGGATGGCGGGGATACGGGTCGAACCACCTACGAGGATCACTTCGTCGATGTCCTTTGCAGTCATGCCGGCATCCTTGAGGGCCTGCTCACAGGGCTTGATTGTGGCCTGAATGAGCTTGTCGGCGAGCTGCTCGAACTGTGAACGGGTGAGGGTCTTGACGAGGTGCTTAGGACCGGTTGCGGTAGCTGTGATGTAGGGGAGGTTGATTTCAGTCGAAGTGGTCGATGAAAGTTCAATCTTTGCCTTCTCGGCAGCTTCCTTGAGACGCTGGAGGGCCATAGGATCCTTGCGGAGGTCGATGCCTTCCTCTTTTTCGAATTCGTTGGCGAGCCAGTCGATGATCACGTGGTCGAAGTCATCACCACCGAGGTGGGTGTCACCGTTGGTGGCCTTCACTTCAAACACGCCGTCGCCGAGTTCGAGGATAGAGATATCGAATGTACCGCCACCGAGGTCAAATACGGCGATTTTCTGATCCTTGTCAGACTTGTCGAGGCCGTAGGCAAGGGCAGCTGCGGTAGGCTCGTTGACGATACGTTTTACTGTAAGACCTGCGATCTCGCCGGCCTCCTTGGTGGCCTGACGCTGAGAGTCGTTGAAGTAGGCAGGAACGGTGATGACGGCTTCAGTGACGCTCTGTCCGAGGTAATCCTCGGCTGTTTTCTTCATCTTCTGAAGGATCATCGCAGAGATTTCCTGCGGGGTGTATTCACGACCGTCGATATCGACACGGGGTGTGTTGTTGTCGCTGCGGACCACCTTGTAAGGTACGCGGTCGATTTCTTTCTCAACCTGATCGTATGTCTCACCCATGAAACGCTTGATCGAGTTGATGGTACGTTTAGGATTTGTGATAGCCTGACGCTTGGCGGGGTCACCTACCTTACGCTCGCCGCCATCTACAAATGCTACGATTGAAGGAGTGGTGTTACGTCCTTCGCTGTTAGGAATGACAACGGGGTCGTTGCCTTCGAGGACTGAAACGCATGAATTTGTGGTTCCAAGGTCAATACCGATAATTTTTCCCATAATGAGTTAGAATTTTTATATTTTTATGTTTAAGTTATTAATATCTCTTGATGCCGGGGATTGGTGTGGGAGGACTTCCGACTGTTTCCACTGTCCGGAGCTCTCTGCCCGACGTTCATAAAAGTAACAAATTTTGTGCCAAAATTGTTGAATGGGTTCTAACTCTCTTTTTATCAAATTTTTGTGAAAATATGTGTAACTGACAGAATGACTGACACGTCATGTCAGAAACGGCAGAGTGGCCGTTGTGCCGACATGACGTGTCAGAGGTGGAATGTGAGACAATTATAAATCCACTGCCCTTTTTGCTATTACCGTAGGGGTGGGGACTATGTGCACTACATATATAATTAACGTTAGATTTGTCTAAATGGAATGCTTATTTGAATGGAATGTTTATTTAGATGGATATAAAATATGTGCAGTTATCGGAATTATAAATTATATATGTAGTTGTTAGAATATAGAGTTGTTGTTGTTCCGGATGTGGTGCGGCGGAGTGGGGATTGCGGTTTGTGTCAGAGGAGCTCTATGCCGGCTTCGGCACATTTGCTGATCTGTTCCTCCGGCCATATCGAAGCCTGAACCTCACCGATGTGGGCTTTGTGGAGCAGGAACATGCACAGACGGCTCTGTCCGATGCCTCCGCCGATGGAGTAGGGCAGACGGCCTTCGACGAGCATCCGGTGGAAGGGGAGCTGAAGGCGGTCGGTGCATCCGCGGACCTCAAGCTGCTCGACGAGCGATTCGGGGCTGACTCGTATGCCCATCGAGGAGATCTCGAAGGGGATGTCGAGCACGGGATTCCAGAGGATTATGTCGCCGTTGAGGCCGTGGTAGCCGTCCTCGTTGAGCGAGATCCAGTCGTCGTAGTCAGGCGAACGGCCGTCGTGGGGTTCGCCGCCGTTGATTGGCGCGCCGATGCCTATGAGGAATATCGCGCCGAATTCCTTGGCTGCGAGGGCTTCGCGCTCGCGGGGAGTCTTGTCGGGGTAACGCGCGGCGAGTTCCTCAGCATGGATGAAGGTGATGTCGGAGGGGAGGACGGGGGTGATGTGGGGGAAACGCTCGAACACGAGTTGCTCCACTTCGAGGAGTGTGCGGTAGATGGTGCGGACTGTCTCCTTGAGATAGGCGAGTGTACGATCCTCCTTGCGGATGCTCTTTTCCCAGTCCCATTGATCGACGTAGAGCGAGTGGATATTGTCGAGATCCTCGAAAGTGCGGATGGCGTTCATGTCGGTGTAGAGGCCGTAGCCGGGGGCGATGTCATACGCTCCGAGTTTGTAACGCTTCCATTTGGCCAGCGAGTGGACCACTTCGGCGGTGCGTCCGCCCATGGCGTCGATCTTGAACGAGACGGCTTCCTCCACGCCGTTGAGGTTGTCGTTGAGACCTGTGCCTGTCAGCAGGAAGAGGGGGGCGGTGACGCGGCGCAGTTTGAGTTCGCGGGCAAAGATGGTCTGGAAGGCATCCTTGACCATTTTGATGGCCACTTCGGTGGTTTCGGGGAGAAGCTTGCGGTGATATTTTGAGGGGATGATTAGGGGCATGATGAGTGATTTTTGATGTAAAGCTATGCTTATTTTTGGCAAAGGTAAAGTTAAATATTGACATCTGCAAGCAAAATGCCGTAAAAAGTAAAATTTTTCTTTCAAAACGATAGTCGTGCGCTCTTTCGTGTGACTTTTATCAAGCGTCGGGACGGAGTTTGAAAAAATAGTGTCCGCAGGAGGATAATTGAGGTCCGAGGATGATAATTAGAAATAAATAAATTATATTTGCAGTAGGAAAACCAGTCATTTCAAGCATACATGACACCTGAACAAGATATAGACAAGGCTGTGGCCGTCCTCCGGGAGGGTGGTCTCATCCTTTATCCGACCGACACGGTGTGGGGCATAGGCTGTGATGCCACTGATCCGGCTGCCGTGCGCCGGGTGTTTGCGGTGAAGCGCAGGGCCGATTCAAAGGCTCTGATCACGCTCGTGGCGGATGTGGATTCGCTCGCGGCACATACGTCAGTGGATCGTGAGACGGCTTCGCGGATGTCCGCGGAGGCTGCTGACGGACGTCCGACCACGGTGATCTATCCCGGCGGACGCTCCCTCGCTCCGGAGCTGCTGGCCGATGACGGAAGCGTCGGGATGCGTCTTACGCGTGAGGCTGTCTCCTCGGCTCTCTGCCGGGGATTGGGCCGTCCGTTGGTCTCGACTTCGGCCAACATAAGCGGTGAGCCTGCTCCGGCGGTGTTTAAGGAGATCACGCGGGAGATCCTCGATGCGGTGGATTATGTCGTCGAGGCCCGCAGGGACGATGAGTCGCGTTCGTTGCCCTCGCGGGTGGTGAAGATTGAGTCTGACGGCTCGGTGAGGGTGATCAGGGAATAGGCTTCCCCCATGCCAAGCGGTATGGTCCTGCATTATGAATCAAGGCTCTGTCTCAAAATCTCAGTCTCACGGTTGAGGCGATGAGGTGAGACTGTCTCACGCGTGAGATTTTTGTCCGGTGAGATTGAGACAGCCGGATTCGGCATTGTCATCGGGCATACGCGCCACGCCGCGTCCCGACAGTTATCTGAACTTTTAAAACTCTAAATTCTGAACTATAATGAAGAGGCGCATTGCGTATGTCGTGGCTGACTATCTCTCGACCATTGTCGGGGTGATGGTCTTTACGGTCGTGCGCTTCGCGTTTATCCCCGACCTGCGTGAACGATTTTCGGGCTTATGGCGGTTTTTCTTCACTCCGGGACTCAAGCTCACCATGGCTCTCTTCCCGCTTTTCATGCTCGGTATCTATTACCTGTCGGGCTATTATGCCAATGTCCGTGTCAAGTCACGCATGACAGAGTTTCTATCGACAGGAGCGTGTGTGGCCGTCGGGTCGGTGTGTTTCTTTATGGTGGTGCTGCTCAACGATGTGCTGCCCCGACGGGTGCTCAACTATGAGATCCTGCTCGTGTTTTTCGGCTGTCTGTTCGTACCCGTCTATCTCACGCGCTTTTGCCTGACCACCTATTATATATCGTGCCGCCGCAGGGAGGGCATGGAGCGCGTGGCCGTCATTACGGATGAGGCTACGGATGTCGGCGAGATCGCGTCGGCCATACGCCGCAGTGGCATGGAGCTTGGCGGTGTGGTGCGTCTGCCGGCCGGTATGGAGTGCGGTGGTGGTGACGGTGATGAGCCGTTTCCGGATCGTCTCCGCCGTCAGCTCGGAGGGCTGGAGGCCGATTCATTCGCTGTCGCGCTTACGTCCGAGCGGGCTTCGCTCTTCCTCGGTGTCCTCGGCGGCCTATATCCCCTCGACCGTCCGATCTATGTGAAGCCCGACGATTACACCATGCTCGTCTCCAAGGTGACGTATGACAATCTTCTCTCCGAGCCTCTGATGGACGTCTCGCGCTCACCGTTGCCCGATTCGATCATGTCCATGAAGCGTGCGGCCGATGTCTGCTGCGCCCTTGCAGGGCTGCTGATTGTCTCGCCGGTCATAGCCGTGCTCGGAGTGATGGTCAAGGCCGGATCGGAAGGGCCGGTGTTCTATTCGCAGGAGCGTGTGGGCTACCACCGCAAGCCGTTCCGCATCTACAAGCTGCGCACCATGACGGTGGATGCCGAGAAGGATGGCCCTGCGCTGTCGGCCGACGATGATCCGCGCGTCACGCCTGTCGGACGTTTCATGCGTAAATATCGCCTCGACGAGCTTCCCAATCTCTGGAACGTGCTCCGGGGCGACATGTCGCTCGTCGGGCCCCGTCCGGAGCGCGAATATTATCTCTCGCAGTTGCGCGAACGTGCGCCTTACAGCGCGCTGCTTCATCAGGTGCGTCCCGGACTCACGTCGCTCGGCATGGTGAAGTTCGGCTATGCCTCCTCGATCGACGATATGCTGCTGCGCCTGAAGTACGATCTGCTCTACATTCAGAATATATCCCTCTCGCTTGACCTGAAGGTGGTGTTCTACACCGTCCGGACTATCCTGAGAGGAGAGGGGAAGTGACCGCTGATCCCTCCCCGCTATCAATATAGAGATGTGCATATTAACTGACAACTATCAACGGAAGATATATCAATGACTACCACCACAGTCCTCAATAACTTCGGTCACCGCTGCAACGATGCCTTCATGGCACTGCTCGTGTGGCGCGAACGCCACATAAAGGAAAAGACCTTCGTCATCATCCTCGCGCTCGTCGTGGGTATCGTGGCCGGAGTGGCGGCTCTCGTGCTCAAGACGCTGATCCATCTGATAAGCACCACGCTCACTTCGAGCATCAACATCGACGGCGGAAGCTATCTCTATCTAATCTATCCGCTCATAGGTATTTTCCTAACGGTGCTCTACGTGAAGTACGTCGTCCGCGATAACATCTCCCACGGTGTCACCCGCGTGCTCTACGCCATATCGCAGAACAAGTCGAGGCTTAAACGCCACAACATGTACACCTCCGTCATCGCCAGCTCCATCACCATCGGTTTCGGCGGATCGGTCGGAGCGGAGGGCCCGATCGTCTATACCGGAGCGGCCATAGGGTCGAATCTCGGAAGGGCGTTCCGCATGTCGCCCCGCATCCTCATGATCCTCGTCGGCTGCGGCGCGGCGGCAGGTATAGCCGGCATCTTCAAAGCCCCGATAGCCGGTATGCTTTTCACGCTTGAAGTCCTGATGCTCGACCTCACGACGGTCTCCGTCATGCCGCTCCTCATCTCGTCCATCACTGCGGCCACGGTGGCCTACGTGTTCACGGGCTACGACGTCGAATTCTTCTTCGTGCAGAGCGAGCCGTTCGTCACCGGGCGCATCCCCTTCGTCATACTCCTCGGCCTCTTCCTCGGCTTCGTGTCGCTCTATTTCACCCGTTCGATGAACATGATGGAGGGAGTGTTCCGCCGGTTGGGGACACCGTGGAAAAAGGTGCTCGTCGGCGGTGGCATAGTGGCTCTGCTCGTGTTCCTTTTCCCTCCGCTCTACGGCGAGGGCTACACCTCGATCACCGGTCTGCTCGGAGGCGACCCTGAATCGATCGTCAACAGCTCCATCTTCTACAAGGACCGCGACTCCGTGTGGTGGATTCTCGGCTTCATCGCCGCTCTCGTGCTCCTGAAATCATTTGCCACCGCCTCGACCAACGGCGGCGGAGGCTGCGGCGGCACGTTTGCCCCCTCGCTCTACGTCGGTTGCATGGCGGGCTTCTTCTTCGCCTATTTCATAAACACGGTGTTCGGCTACGACCTCTCCACCAAGAATTTCGCCCTCATGGGCATGGCCGGAGTGATGTCGGGCGTGATGCACGCGCCCCTGATGGGCATCTTCCTCACCGCCGAGCTCACCGGAGGCTACGATCTTTTCCTACCGCTGATCATAGTCTCGGCCATATCCTACGGCACTATCAAGTTCTTCGAGCCTTACAGCATCTACACGATGCGTCTCGCCCACGAGGGCAAGCTCATCACCCACCATAAGGACAAGGCTGTGCTGACGCTGCTGAAGATCGACAACGTCATCGAGACGGATTTCGTGTCCGTCAACCCCGGAATGAATCTCAAGGAGATGGTCAATGCCATTTCGCGTTCCTCGCGCAATCTTTTTCCCGTCATCGACGCGCAGGGATCGCTCCTCGGAGTGGTGCTCCTCGATGAGATACGCAACATCATGTTCCGCCCCGACCTCTACAAGCGCATGTATGTCCATCAGTTCATGTCGCTCCCTCCGGCCGTCATAGATGTCAGTCAGAGCATGGAAAGCGTCATGAATGCCTTTGACGATACGGGCGCATGGAATCTCCCCGTGGTCGAAAATGGCCGCTACGTCGGCTTCGTGTCAAAATCCAAGATCTTCAACTCCTACCGCCGCGTCCTCCGCCACTATTCCGAAGATTGACAGATTAGATGGCACGGATGTAATTGAACACGAATGGTTTGTAGGGACGCGGCGTGCCGCGTATGCCCGATGGACATGCCGGAAATGAATTGTCTCAAATCTCAATCTCACGTGGATGGCGGTCTCAATGAGACTGTCTCACCCATGACGCGTCATTTTTGAGATTGAGATTTTGAGACAGTTTATTTCCGGCAGGGTCGTTTCCGGCGTATTCATTTCCGGCATATCCATTTCCGGCATGTTCATCGGGCATACGCGGCACGCCGCGTCCCTACAAACCATTTGAGACGGTTCGTTTCCGGCATTTTCATTTCGCACGTTCATCTGGCATACGCGGCACGCCGCGTCCCTACAAACCATTTATCTATACTCTATACTTTAACCTCTATACTCTATACTCCCTACTACTTACTGCACTTCCTTGACCATTCGGTAGGCGGTGGCTCGGCTGACGCCGATTTCAGAGGCGATCTGGTCGGCTGTCATGCCTTGCTGTTTGAGTTCGCGTACCTGCTGCATCTTGTCAGTGCGCACGGTGGCTGCGCGTCCTCCTTCAGGGCGGCGTTCGGCCAGATGGGTTGCCTCCAGCCCCGTCCCGATGGAGCGGAAACCGATGAAATTCTCATAGACCTTGCCGAGCTGACACACGAGCACATTCTCACCGTCATAGACCTGCTCGCAGTTACGCTGCTTGATCTGCTTGATGTAACGCACATCCTTGCCGCAGTTGCTCTCGCCGATCGCAAAGGCCGAATCGGCAAAATTGATGAGCATTTTGGATCCCTGCAGGTCATTGCGCGTCAGCGGATTGCAGAGCGAACGCTTGGGCGTGTGAGCGAGCAGCAATATGCTCATTCCGCGCTTCTTTTTCAGGGCTACGAGCCGTTTCATCAGCGGCATGGCATCGGCGGCAGTCTCAGTGCCCGAAGCCATGAAGGTGATGTTGTCGATGATCAGCACACGGCTGCGGCAGGCGTCGAGATGGAGTTCGAGATCGCTTATGAGCTGGTCGGCAAACTCCTTTGAGGCAATTCCGTTAGTGTCGTCGGTGGAATCCATGTCGTAATAGAGTTCCACGCGGTTGAAGCGCGGGCTGAAATCGTAATACACCTTCCTTGTCTCGTCCTCCGGGTGAGGCGCGGAGTAGCGGCGGCCAAACTGGGCTATGCTCAGCTCGAAATCGGCATAGACGACCGGTTGAGCCATCGTCTCCGGCTTCAGTTCCGGGAGCGAGGTGTCACAGTAGCTTCCGTTGGAGACCATATCGGCTATCTGCACGGCCAGCAGCGACTTGCCGACGTTGGTATCGGCAAAGAGGATGCAGATCTCACCCTCATACCACAGCGGACCGCACAGCTGTTTCTGATCCATCGTGGCCGAGGCGAAATCAGCCCAGTTTGTGCCGCTCCACATACGTGTGATCGACGGTTTCGGCAGAGTAGCGTCCATGATCGCGCCGATCAGTTTAGGTGCAGATCCCCTGCGGACATCAGTCGCGTCATCCGTAGGGTCGCATTCCAATGCGACAGCGTCAGGCATGGCTGTGGCCGGTTCAGATTCCAATGCGGCCTCGTTAGGCATGGCTGTGGCCACTGCGTCAGCTGTGGGGACGGGCTTTGCCTTACGGCCACGCTTGGTGGGGGTCGTCGGGTCGGGCAGATCGTCGGTGGATAGATCCTTGGCAGAGTCAAGCCGTTTGAGGGCTTGGAGCTCGGCCTCTATGCCGGCGTTTAAATCAACCGGAGCGTTTGCGGCTGCATCAGCCATAATTCCGCGCAGAGAGCGGGGAACAGGAAGTTTCTTCCCACTTTTAGAAGTGAGGGAGACGACGCGTTTAGCTTTCTTGCGTACATCAGTCATAATATGTTCGGGGCGGAGAGGGATAGAGAGAGTTAGTAATAAGATAGAGTGTGTGTTGGTGAAGGGTTGTGGTGGTTCTTTTTACTCTCCGCAGTGCAAAGTTACGTCTCTGCTCCCCCCGAAAAGGTGCGATAATGAAAAACGAAAGGTAACATTTCAAACCCGATCGCATCATGTGCCGGAAATGAATTGTCTCAAATGGTTTGTAGGGACGCGGCGTGCCGCGTATGCCAAATGAACGTGCCGGAAATGAAAATGCCCGATGGACGTGCGGAAATGAAAATGCCGGAAACGAAAATGTCGGAAATGGACGTGCCGGAAATGAAAATGCCGGAAACGAACCTACCGGAAACGAAAAATTCCGATAACTATGTCGGATTGAATTTGTTGGACATCTTCGATGCCCTCAATTTCTGATACGACAATTACCCCGCACCTCCCTCGCTGTCGGCTGACAAAAATTTCCCTACGGTCAATTTTTATCGCCTCCGCTCGGTCGTGGCGGGGCTATGATTGCATCACCGCTTCGCGGTTTAGCCTGTGACTACCCGGATTCGCATTACTGCTCGGTCGTGGCGGGGCTATGATTGCATCACCGCTTCGCATTTATGCGTAAAGCTTTACCATTGTCTCAAATCTCAATCTCACGTGGATGGCGGTCTCAATGAGACTGTCTCACCCATGATGCGTCATTTTTGAGATTGAGATTTTGAGACAGTTCATTTCCAGATGTGTTTATTAACGGCACGTTCATCGGGCATACGCGGCACGCCGCGTCCCTACAAACCATTTGAGAC
>NZ_JAIDBW010000055.1:30267-46969 GCF_029056165.1 Duncaniella sp.
GCGTCCCTACAAACCATTTGAGACAATTCATTTCCGACAGGTTCGTTTCCTATATGACTATCTTGCCTGAATTGCGTTCCTTGATGATACCGTGGCGGAAGGCATAGAGGAGCTCGGTCAGCTCGTCTATCTGGCTTTGGAGGATCTTGCCCTTGTCGGTGTCGCGCACGCGGATACGCTGCGACGTCTGCTCGACCATCTTGGTGGAGCGCACGATGTCAGTACCGCTGCGTATGGCCTCCTCCTCGGAGATGAAAGGCTCGTGCTCGACGAGCTCGAAGTTGCTGCTGTGGTAGATCAGCGTATAGCCCGCGATACCTGTGGTCTTATGGTAAGCCTTGGCAAAGCCTCCGTCGATCACCATCAGTTTACCGTTGGCACGGATCGGACTCTCGCCCTTCTGCGTGCGCACCGGCACGTGGCCGTTGATGATGTGACGCTGCGTGCCCTCCACGCCAAACTCATCGAGGATCATGTCGCAGACTTCCTCGTTCTGGCGCAGGGTGTAGTAATGGCCCTTCTCCTCGCGGTGAGCTTCGGGATCTTTGATGAAATAGCGTTCGAAGGTGGTCATCTTGCTCTTGTCGAACAGGGGAGAGTCGGGCCCGCACCACAGATACCAATAATAGTCGCGCGCGTAGTCCTTCTCCTCGGCGGGTGTATCGTCGTTGAAGGCCGAGCGCAGCAGCATCCCGATCTGGTGGAACAGCTCGCGTCCGCGATACTTGCGGCCATTGACCGTCACGTCCTTCAGCGAGCCGTCGGCATTGAGCGGCATGGAGGCGTGGAAGAGGAGGTTGGAATTGTAGATGCCATACATGCAGCCGTGGCTGAAGAGGCAGGATATGTGGCGTTTGAGTCCCGTGCTGACGGTGAAGGAGTGGTGGAGCTTGGCCATCAGCTCCTTTTCCTCGGCGGTGAGGGTGTAGGGGTCGGCGGGGTCGATGGTGGGGAAGTTGGTGTCGGTCATCGGATAGACCTTGCCGTCGATCTCCACAGTGCCCTTCGAGTGGTCGATGCGGTGGAGCAGCCGGCGGTCGTCCATGGCCCATTCGGGGTGTTTCTTTGTCATAGCCCCTTCGAGCTTGAACTGTATTACGGCGATGGCCTTGTGCATCTGCGCCATCAGGCGGAGGGTCTTTTCGGGGTGCTCTGTCTGCTCGGCATCCACCTTGGGGGCGAACTCCGTGCAGGGATCGTCGGCGTAGGTCTCCATTGCCATCGTGGCGAGGGGGAGGAGGTTGATCCCGTAGCCGTCCTCAAGGGTCGTGAGGTTGGCGTAGCGGAGCGAGACGCGCACGACGTTGGCTATGCAGCAGTCGTTGCCGGCGGCCGCGCCCATCCAGAGCATGTCGTGGTTGCCCCACTGGATGTCCCAGTTGCCGTAGTGACAGAGGGTGTCCATGATCAGGTGTGCGCCCGGACCGCGGTCATAGACGTCGCCGAGGATATGGAGCTGGTCGATGCTCAGCTTCTGGATCACGTTGCACATGGCTATGATGAAGGCGTCGGCCTGACCGGTGGAGATGATGGTCTCGATGATGCGGTTGAAGTAGGCCTGCTTGTCATACTCGCCGCGCTCCTCGTGGAGCAGCTCCTCTATAATATAGGCGAACTCCTTGGGGAGTGCCTTGCGGACTTTCGAGCGGGTGTATTTCGACGATACGCTCTGACACACCTTGATGAGCTGATGGAGGGTGATGTTGTAGAAATCCTCCATGTTCTCCTCGGTGGAGCGTATGATCTGCATCTTCTCTTCGGGATAGTAGATTAGGGCGCAGAGCTGGCGGATCTCGTTCTCGCGCATGGAAGTCCCGTAGATGTCGGTCACTTTACGCTTGATGTTGCCCGATGCGTTCTTGAGTATGTGGCGGAAGGCTTCGTGCTCGCCGTGGAGGTCGGCCACGAAATGCTCCGTCCCCTTGGGGAGGTTGAGGATGGCTTCAAGATTTATGATCTCGGTGCTTGCCGAGCTTATGTCGGGAAACGTCTGGGCGAGGAGTTCGAGGATTCGGCGGTCGTTTTCGGCCTGCTCTGTCGTGACCTTGGTATCTATGGGTGACATGGTATCGAAGATTTGTTATTTCAGGCAAAATTAAAAATAAATTCCTAATTGCGGAGCATCGTGGCCCACAAAATTCGCTCCGGAGGCTTTTTGACGGCAAGAATCATAATTTTTACAAGTTTTAAGCGACTAAATTTGGGTGAGAATGTTAAAATCATTAATTTTACCACCGAATTTACAATCTTTTAACTTATTTGCCTTAAATACCTGAAACTTATAATAGTACGAATTATATGGTAAATTTTTCACTTGAAGGAAAGGTTGCCCTCGTGACAGGCGCGGCCTATGGAATCGGACTTGCAATCGCTCAGGCTTTCGCCGAGGCAGGTGCGAAAATCGTGTTTAACTGTTCACGTCAGGAAACAGTCGATCGTGGTCTCAAAGCTTACAAGGAACTTGGCATTGACGCAAAGGGCTATCTCTGCGACGTGACCGACGAGGAGGCTGTCAAAGCTATGGTCGCTGACATCGAGGCTACTGTAGGCACAATCGACATACTTGTCAACAATGCCGGTATCATCAAGCGCATCCCCATGGAGCAGATGGATGTCGAGGACTTCCGCCGCGTGGTCGATGTCGATCTCATCGCCCCCTACATCTGTGCGAAGGCCGTGATCCCCGGAATGATCAAGAAAGGCCACGGCAAGATCATCAACATCTGCTCGATGATGAGCGAGCTCGGCCGCGAGACCGTCAGCGCATACGCCGCCGCGAAGGGTGGCCTGAAGATGCTCACCCGCAATATCTGTTCGGAGTATGGCGAGCACAACATCCAGTGTAACGGTATCGGTCCGGGCTACATCGCCACCGAGCAGACCGCACCCCTCCGCGAGCTCCAGCCCGACGGCAGCCGTCACCCCTTCGATCAGTTCATCATATCCAAGACTCCCGCAGCCCGCTGGGGCACTCCGGAGGATCTCATGGGTCCCGCAGTGTTCCTCGCATCGGATGCGTCGGACTTCGTCAATGGTCACGTACTCTATGTCGATGGCGGTATCCTCGCCTATATCGGCAAGCAGCCTAAATAAAAAGTTTAAAAGTTTAAAAGTTTAAAGGTTTAGATCATGCCTTAACTGTTTGATACTATCATGGATTTTAGTTTTGAGCGACTGGTCGCTGGTGACTTCATCCCAATAGCAGAAGGTATCTACTAAGCTCTTAAACCCCTTTTAAACTCTTAAACCAAAATGAAAAGGTGCAACTAAATGGAACAAGTCTTTGCTTATATCATCTCGCTCGGAGCAGCGGTGATGATGCCCATAATCTTCCTCATACTCGGCCTCTGTATCGGCCTCGGCTTCAACAAGTCGCTGATGAGCGGCCTGAAGGTGGGCGTGGGTTTCATCGGTCTCGGCATTGTCACGGCTCTGCTCACCGACTCGATGTCTGATCCCCTCAAGACCATTACCGATCTCTATCACCTTCAGCTCAAGGTCTTCGACATGGGTTGGCCGGCAGCCGCATCCGTGGCCTACAACACTGCGGTCGGAGCTTTCATTATCCCTGTCTGCCTTGGTGTCAACATCCTGCTGCTTCTCATCAAGGGCACGCGTACGGTGAACATCGACCTCTGGAACTACTGGCACTTCGCGTTTATCGGCGGCGTGGTCTATTTCGCCACCGAATCCATCGCGTGGGGCTTCTTTGCGGCTATCATCTGCTATATCATCACCCTTGTGATTGCCGACGTGACCGCCCCCAAGTTTCAGGAGTTCTATCACGATGTCGATGGCATCAGCATCCCGCAGCCTTTCTGCGCCGGCTTCGTTCCGTTCGCATGGGGTATCAACGCCGTCCTTGACCGCATCCCCGGCATGAGCCGTCTGGAGATCGATGCCGAAGGACTCAAGAAGAAGTTCGGTATAGCCGGCGAGCCCCTCTTCCTCGGAATCATCGTGGGCATAGTCATCGGCTGCCTGCAGTTTGACTCGTGGGACGCCATCGTCAGCAACATCCCCAAGATCCTCATGCTCGGTGTCAAGATGGGAGCTGTGATGGAGCTTATCCCGCGTGTGACGGTGCTTTTCATCGAGGGTCTCAAGCCCATTTCGGAAGCTACCCGCACCATGATCGCACGTAAGTTCAAGGGTGCTGAAGGACTGTCGATCGGCATGAGCCCGGCACTTGTGATCGGCCATCCGACCACTCTCGTGGCCTCGATCATCCTTATCCCCGTCACCCTCATCATCGCGGTCATCCTGCCCGGCAACGCCTTCCTCCCGCTGGCTTCGCTCGCCGGAATGTTCTACATCTTCCCCTTGGTGCTCCCTTACACCAAAGGCAGTGTGCTGAAGACGCTTATCGTAGGTCTCGTGGTGCTCGTGCTCGCGCTCTATCTCGTCACATGGATGGCCCCCGACTTCACCAAGGCCGCTCACGAGGTGGCTGCAGCCCATCCCGATGACAAGGCCGTGCAAGTCCCGACAGACTTCCTCGCCGGTTCGCTCGACTTCGCCGGAAGTCCTCTCGGCGCAGCCATCTACTGGTGCATCGAAGGGTTCAAGTCGATCAGCCTCTACATCGGTGCGGCGATCCTTACGGTCTTCACCGTATGTCTCGTCTATTGGAACCGTCTGCGCATGATCCGTCTCGAACGCAACCGACCCTCATCAAGCCACATTACAGATTAAAAAAGAATCGACACATCCCTTTTATGAAAAAAATATTAACAGCAATAGCCCTCATGGGCATTTCACTTTCAGCCATGGCACAGACCGACTATTCAATCCTCCGTGCATGTCACCCCGACGACGTGAAGCATTATGACACCAAGCAGCTCCGCTCACACTTCATGATGCCCAAGGTCATGGAAGAGAATAAGATCAACCTTACCTATTCGATGTATGACCGCCTCATCTACGGCGGCGTGATCCCCGTCGGGAAGGAAATCGTGCTTGAGACCATCGATCCCCTCAAGGCCAACTACTTCCTCGAACGCCGCGAGCTCGGTGTGATCAACGTCGGTGGCGACGGCATCGTGACCGTCGATGGCAAGGAGTATGAGCTCCACTTCAAGGATGCTCTCTATGTCGGCCGCGGCAAGCAGAACGTCACCTTCCGCAGCAAGGACAACGCTAACCCTGCCAAGTTCTACCTCAACTCGACTCCCGCCCACAAGGAGTACAAGACACAGCTCATCACCATCGACGGCCGCAAGGGCTCTATCAAGGCCAACTCGTTCGCTGCCGGAAAGATGGAGGAGAGCAACGACCGCGTGATCAATCAGCTCATCGTGTCCAACGTGCTCGAAGAAGGCCCCTGCCAGCTTCAGATGGGTCTCACCGAGCTCAAGCCCGGTAGCGTATGGAACACAATGCCCGCCCATACTCACGACCGTCGCGTCGAGGCTTACTTCTATTTCAACGTCCCCGAAGGCAACGCTATCTGCCACTTCATGGGCGAGCCGCAGGAGAACCGCGTCATCTGGCTTCACAACGAACAGGCCGTGATGTCGCCCGAATGGTCCATCCACGCAGCCGCAGGTACGTCAAACTACATGTTCATCTGGGGCATGGGAGGCGAGAACCTCGACTATGGCGACATGGACAAGGTGACATATCTCGAAATGCGGTAACCCTCTTTCTCCATTCATCATAATAACATCAACAATCGATTTTTAACCAACTTATAATCACAATCTATCATGAAAGTCGTTACTTTAGGCGAAATTATGCTTCGTCTTTCACCCGAAGGGTGTCATCGTTTTGTGCAGGTCGATAACTTCGACGTAATCTGGGGTGGCGGTGAGGCCAACGTAGCTGTCAGCTGTGCCAACTACGGTCTTGACGCATACTTCGTGTCAAAACTTCCCAAGCACGAGATCGGTCAGGCTGCTGTCAATGCCCTCCGTCGTTACGGTGTCCACACCGAGCACATCGCACGTGGCGGTGACCGCGTAGGCATCTACTACTGCGAGACCGGTGCTTCAATGCGTCCCTCAAAGGTTATCTATGACCGCGCTCACTCTGCCATCTCTGAGGCTGATCCCGAAGATTTCGACTTCGACGCTATCATGGAAGGTGCTGACTGGTTCCACTGGAGCGGCATCACTCCCGCCATCAGCGACAAGGCTGCCGAACTTACCCGTCTTGCCTGCGAGGCTGCAAAGCGTCACGGCGTGACCGTTTCAGTTGACCTCAACTTCCGCAAGAAACTCTGGACAAAGGAGAAGGCTCAGTCAATCATGCGTCCCCTCATGCAGTATGTCGATGTATGTATCGGCAACGAGGAAGATGCAGAACTCTGCCTCGGCTTCAAGCCTGATGCCGACGTTGAAGGCGGCGAGACCAACGCCGAGGGCTACAAGGGCATCTTCAAGGCTATGGCCAAGGAGTTTGACTTCAAGTATGTGATCTCAACCCTCCGTGAATCATTCTCCGCTACTCACAACGGCTGGAAGGCCATGATCTACAACGGCGAGGAGTTCTACGAGTCAAAGCGTTACGACATCAACCCGATCATCGACCGTGTAGGTGGCGGCGACTCATTCTCAGGCGGTATCATCTACGGCCTTCTCACCATGCCCAATCAGGGTGAGGCTCTCGAATTTGCCGTTGCAGCATCTGCCCTCAAGCAGACCATCCCCGGTGACTTCAACCTCGTTACCGTAGAGGAAGTGAAGGCCCTCGCAGGCGGTAGCGCAAACGGCCGCGTGCAGCGTTAAGCCTGTCGGTCCGGATATTTGTCTCAACGCCTTGTCTCAACTATTATCTCACTCCCGCGCTTTGCCGTGAGATGAGATTCTGAGACAGTCCGCAGGGAATGAGATTTTGAGATTTCCTTTCCGTCGGTGAGACTTTGAGACACTGTAATCAAAAAAAATCTCAATGACTTTATGATCGCCCTCCGTATGTTTTTTCAGAAATGTATAGAGGGCGATTCTTGTCATTGAGCATCATCTCGAAAGTCGCGTCGGCAAGCGCGGCTGCTCCAAAGCCGGAATATCAATATAGGGAATATAGGGCGGATTTTTATCACGGATTTTTGCCGGTTTGGATAATTTTGGATAATAGGGAAAATTTGAGTAATTTTGCAAGTCTAAAAATAAAGGAAACAACATGGGATTCTTCAATTTCTTCTCACGCGAAAAGAAAGAGACTCTTGACAAGGGTCTTGAAAAAACACAACGTGGCCTCTTCGACCGTCTGTCGCACGCCATTGCGGGCAAATCGACCATCGATGATGAAGTGCTCGACAATCTGGAGGAGGTTTTCGTGACTTCCGATGTCGGCGTCGATACCACGCTGCGCATCATTGACCGCATTCAGAAGCGTGTGGCGAGAGACAAGTATGTCGGCTCGTCGGAGCTCAACCGTCTGCTCTGCGAGGAAATCGCCGATATGCTCGCCGAGAAGAGCGAGGAGTCCTCGATGGATGATTTCACCGTCCCCGCCTCTCATCATCCCCACGTCATCATGGTGGTCGGTGTCAACGGTGTAGGAAAGACCACCACCATCGGCAAGATGGCCGCCCAGTTCAAGAAAGCCGGCAATAAGGTGGTGCTCGGCGCAGCCGATACATTCCGTGCGGCCGCCATCGAGCAGCTTGAGGAGTGGGGCAGGCGTGCGGGTGTGCCCGTCATCAAGCAGAAGCTTGGTGCCGATCCCGCCTCTGTGGCATTTGACACGCTCCAGAGTGCAATTGCGAGCAATGCCGACGTGGTGATCATCGATACCGCCGGACGTCTCCACAACAAGAAGGGACTGATGGACGAGCTCACAAAGGTTAAGAACGTGATGCAGAAACTCGTCCCGGAAGCTCCCCATGAAGTCCTCCTCGTCCTCGACGGCTCGACAGGACAGAACGCCTTCGAACAGGCCAAGCAGTTCGTGGCCGCTACGCAGGTCAACGAGCTCGCGATCACCAAGCTCGACGGCACAGCCAAGGGTGGGGTGGTCATCGGCATCAGTGACCAGTTCAAGATCCCTGTCAAGTACATCGGTCTCGGCGAGGGAATCGAGGATCTTCAGGTGTTCCACCGTAAAGAATTTGTCCAGTCACTTTTCGGTGAGAAGTAGGGTTGAGAAGCCTCTCAGACGAAAAGTAAGAGCATATTACAATCACACAACACGGCCGTAATCAAGGCCAGCTGATCAATAATGCAAAAGAAAATTGCAGTCATAACGCTTGGTTGCTCGAAAAACCTCGTGGATTCGGAGCGTCTGATGAAGATGCTCGCCGATGTCGGCTATGAAGTGACCGACGCTGCCTCGGAGGAGTTCATCGACAGCGAAGGCGAGAAAATAGTGGTGGTCAACACCTGCGGCTTCATCGGCGATGCCAAAGAGGAATCCGTCAACGAGATCCTCGGATGGTGCGAGGCCAAGAACGAGGGCGCGATCGATGCACTCTACGTGATGGGTTGCCTCTCGCAGCGTTACTCCGAGGAACTTCCGGCCGAGATTCCGGAAGTGGATAAGTGGTATGGAAAGACCGATTGGGCAGGGCTCGTCAGCGAGCTTGCGCACCGTGCGCCCGGAAGTGCTCCCTACGACCGCATCCTCACCACTCCGCGCCATCATGCCTATCTGAAGATAGCCGAAGGCTGTAACCGCTTCTGCTCCTTCTGTGCTATCCCGCTCATCACCGGCCGCTACAAATCCCGCCCCGTGGAGGAAATTGTGGCGGAAGTCCGTATGCTCGTCGGCCGTGGAGTCAGGGAGTTCAACGTCATAGCGCAGGATCTCACCAATTACGGCAAAGATCTTTACGGGAAGGTCGAGATCGCGCGCCTGATCGACGAGATAGCAGCCGTCGAGGGTGTGGAGTGGATACGTCTCCACTACGCCTATCCCAAGGACTTCCCGATGGAGCTCCTCGACGTTATGGCACGTCATGACAATGTCTGCAAATACCTCGACATAGCCCTCCAGCACGTGTCAGACCCCGTGCTTGCCAATATGCGCCGCCACATCACCGGCAACGAGACCCGCGCACTTCTCGCGGAGATCCGCCGCAGAGTCCCCGGCATCCACATACGCACCACGCTCATGGTCGGTTTCCCCGGCGAGGGCGAGGCCGAATTTGCCGAGCTGATGGACTTCGTGAAGGAGCAGCGGTTCGAGCGCATGGGTGCGTTCGCCTATTGCGAGGAGGAGGACACCTTTGGAGCGAAGAATTTCACCGACGATATTCCCGACGACGTAAAGCAGTCAAGGCTCGAACGCCTCATGGCCGCGCAGGAGGAAATCTCATTGGCCATTCAGGAATCAAAGGTCGGACAGACGCTCCGGGTGGTCATCGACCGCGAGGAACCGGAATTTTACATCGGCCGCACCGAGTTCGACTCTCCCGAAGTCGATCCGGAAGTATTGATCAAAAAGACCATGCCGCTGGAGCGTGGCGAATTTTACAATGTCAGAATCACCTCGGCACTCCCGTTTGAACTGATGGCTGAGCCGGTTAGCGATAAAGTCTCATGAAGATACCCGGACTGACGAGAGACGCTGTCAACGCCTGTCTGCTGCACCGCATCCCTTTTGCTCTGTTTGCCCTTCCCGGCAGGGATGATTTCCGTTTCCAAGCTTCCCCGGTCGGGAAGTCGGGGCGTTCGGAGGCATTTGCCGACCCGGAAGCGGACTGCTTTTTCATCAACTTCTTTGACAACGACGAGCCTTACACCGCCGGAGTCCCCTTCACGATGGATGAGGAAGCCCTGCTAAACTACTGTGACGGAGAAATCGCTCCGCAGCCCTCTGCCGAGATCCGTCCGCGCATTTCACCCACCTTCCGTGTCAGCTACCACGACGCTTTCGCCCGTATCATCCCCCGCTTGAAGGTCGAGGGGGGCAAGGTGGTGCTTTCGCGCCATCGGACCATCCTTACCTATAAATCGCCCGTGGATGTGGCCGAAGAATTTTTCTCGCTGACCGACACTACTTTCCGCTATCTTGCCTACACGCCTGAAACCGGCCTTTGGATCGGATCGACCCCTGAACTCCTGCTTGAAAGCGACAGCCTCTCGCGCGAAGTCCGCACGATGGCTCTTGCGGGGACACGTCAGGCCGATGACGACACGCCGTGGGACGACAAGAACATCTACGAGCAGGCGATCGTCACCGATTTCATTGCCGAGACATTGAAGAAAGAGGGTCTTGACGTGAGCATCGACGACATTTCCGAACGCAAGTTTATAAACATCAAGCATCTATGCACCGAGATCACCGCCCGTGGGGCTGACGATATCCCCGCGCTGCTTTCGGAGCTAAGCCCGACTCCGGCAGTGGCAGGCCATCCGCGCGAGACAGCACTTGAGGAGATCAGCCGCTACGAGACTCACCGCCGCAACTGCTACGGCGGCTATGTCGGTGTCAGGATCGGGGGCGACTATCATGCATACGTCAATCTCCGCTGCTGCTTCATGGCCTCGGTGTTATATAAAGGTGGTGGACGCGAATGGCTGTGCAATCTCTACGCCGGAGGAGGCATAGTCGCCGCCTCAAGGGAGGAGGACGAATGGAACGAGACCGGAGCTAAGACTGAGGCACTCGCCACCATCCTTCTCGGCAAGGACGGCGGGAAAGGCATCGAAGGCTCGGCCGTCAATTCCTCGACAGTCCGCTTCAACGATACTCCTATCCCTTTTTAGATCCGGGTAAGTAAATTTGTCAAATCCACCACTCATCAGCTACTCCTCCACTGCTTTAAAGAAACATAAATAGAATGAAGAAAGGTTCACCCACGCTCATCATAGTCATAGCCGTAGTCCTTGTGGCTATAATGTCGCTGCTGCCGCTCTCGAAGTGGACAGGTGGGCGCGTCAAGGATTTCAGCCTTATCAGTGACATTGTCAAGGAGGCGGCCATCATGCAGGAAAATGCCTCCGGTGAGGGCAGTGAGGAGATTGATCCCGCGCTCCTTCAGGCCGAGCAGGAAAATGAGACCGGTGAGACGAGTGAGACGAGACTGAGATCCGGCCTTAACGGTGAGATTGAGACTGAGACAGCCGATCGGCACATCGACACCATCATCTCGCCCGTCAGGCCATCGCGTGTCGGTGACCTCGTGCGTGTCGAGGACTACACCACGGCTTCCACAGGCTTTGCCAATCTCAGGGCCGCTATCGGTAGCGGGAAGCTTGCCCGTATAGCCGTCGTGGGCGACAGTTATATCGAAGGCGACATCTTCACGCAGGATCTCCGCGCACTGTTTCAGGACACCTACGGAGGTGAAGGCGTCGGTTATGTCAACATGCACACCGACTTCCCCGGTTTCCGCCGTTCGGTCAAGCAGAGCGGGTCGGGGTGGAAGACATTCATGGCCAACAAGAAGGCCGAGCGCAGATATATCGACATCGCCGAGCAGTATGCCGTTCCGTCAGGCACAGCTACATCGGTCTATGAGGGGACGAAGCAGAACTCCCACACCGCATCGTGGTCACGCTCCCAATTTCTGTTTATTTCACCCGACGATATCACAATCAGTGTTAAAACTGACGATTCAGAGTGGGAAGAGCGCAATATTGTGGGCTCACCGTCCGTTCAATCACTGGAGATTACCGGTCAGGTATCCCGCTTCGGCATAAAGACATCGGCAGCCTCGCTTATCGGACTTGGCGTATGGCTCGACGGAGTGTCGGGCGTCAGCGTCGATTGTATGTCGTCGAGAGGCTTTTCGGGCATAACCCTTAAAAAAGTCAGTCCCGAACTCTCCCATGAGATGTCCCGCTTCGTTGACTATGATCTCATAATCCTCGAATTCGGCATCAATGCCATGAGTGCCAAGCAGAAGAACTACAGCAACTACTGCACCCACATGGTCGAGGTCATCAACCATATCCGTCTCTGCTATCCGCAGGCCGACATCATGCTGATGGGTGTCGGTGACAGAGGGCAGAAGATAGGATCGCAGGTTAAGTCTATGCCCACCGGCCAAGCCATGATCAGCGCACAGCGTGATGCTGCCCGCCGTGCCCACTGCCTGTTCTGGGACACTCGTGAGGCAATGGGCGGAGAGGACGCCGTGGTTCAGTGGAGCTCCTCCGGTCTGATCAACAAGGACTATATCCACCTTACCCATAAGGGTGGGGCACGGTTGGCCCGTGAACTGTTTAATGCTATTCAAAAAGACTTGCAATGAGATTCTACCATAAATTCATTCTCCTCATGGCCGCTTGCGGTCTTTCCGCGCCGCTGATCGGACAGATACGTGTCCCTGATCAGGTGGTCGAGGAGACCGATGAGGACGGCGATGACAACGATCGTGCCGTAAGGGAAGGCATCGTCGTCATCCCTGATGAGGCCGATGACATCGACATTCCTATCCCGCGCTTCATCAAGACCGCCGCCAACCATATCATCCTGAATGGTGCCGACTGGGGTAAATTGCGCAAGGCATTCGAGCAGAGCAATCAGTCTCCGGTCTCGATAGTCCACATAGGCGACAGCCATATTCAGGCCGATTTCAGCACCGCCACTGTCCGCGAGCTCCTGCAGTATGATTTCGGCAACGCCGGACGCGGCCTCATTGCCCCGTTCAAGATCTGCGGGACTAACCAGCCAACCGACTACCTGTTTCAAAGCAACAATTCGTGGAAGACGGTAAAGCTGATGAACAATTCGTGGATTCAGACCGTCGGTTTCACCGGCACATCCATCCGTCCCGCAAGCCCTACCAGCGAGATTTCCGTAGGGACGTGTGGTGAGGAGGACTACAATCCGTTCACCTCGGTCACCCTCTTCCACAACGGACGCCTTACCGTCAAGGATGTTACTGACAAGGAGGGCAACGCCATCCATTTCCGTGCCATCCCGTCGCGTGACTATACTCAGATAATCCTATCCGAGCTTCATACCGTTGTGAATGTGAAATTCACCTCTGCGGGTGACCTGACGCTCTATGGAGCCAGCCTTTCCGGTGATCGTCCCGGTGTGTTCTACCACGCCATCGGAAACAACGGTGCCACCTATGACTCCTATAACCGCATCGGGACAGTCGGTCTGGGCATAACTCCTCTGCAGCCTAATCTGGTGATAGTCTCGTTGGGCACTAACGAGGCGTTTGGCCGACAGGACATTCTCGGATTCAAAAACTCTATCCACACACTTGTCGGCAACATCCGCAGGGCCAATCCGGACGCGCTCGTGCTTCTTACCACCCCTATGGAATGTCACCGCAGCGTGGTCACTACAAGCAAGAAGCGCGTCAAGAGGAAAGGCAAGAAGGGCTACCGGACGGTCACGACCCACAACAAGACCTACGCCGTTAACCCCAACATCGCCCCTCTGCGCAAAGCCATACTGGACTACGGAAAGTCCAACGGTATCGCCGTCTATGACTGGTATGAGGTGGCAGGCGGTGCAGGCGCGAGCACCTCGTGGATAAGTTCAGATCTATTTGCCAAGGATCGTGTCCATCACAGCCGTCAGGGCTACAGTCTCAACGGCCGTCTGCTCTACGACGCCCTTATGGATGCCGTCCGGAATCCTGAGCTTGCAGCAGAAGCTGCCGAATGACCTCTCTTTCCATCATGGGACACATAAATAAAAACATAGTCAAACTTCTCATTATCTTAATTTAAAATTGGAAGCCTTAACCGAATTTTTCAGCGGACTTGCATCAAGGTTCACAGCCATGCTTGAATCGGTCAGCATCGATGTCGATAAGATAGCCGACATCCTGCGCTATGATCCGACGCAGCCTTTGCTGTTCAACACGGGACTTTTCATGCTGCTTTTTGCAGTCTTCATGGTCCTCTTCTGGATGGTCAGAGGGGTGAGGGTGCTGAAGATGACCCTTGTCATTCTGTTCTCGCTTTATTTCTACTATAAATCTTCCGGTCTCTGCTGTCTGATCCTCCTCGGAGTCTGTGTCAGCGACTATCTTCTCGGCCTGTTGATGCAACGGGCTTCTGATCGCGGCAACGTAGGGGTCAAGCGGTTGATCGTGGCGGTCAATGTGCTTGTTAACGTCGGGATGCTTGCCTACTTCAAGTATTTCAAGCTTATCATCGACACGCTGTCTGACTTCATGACGCTCGACATAAGTGTGGAGTCGCTTCTCCTCCCTGCCGGTATCTCCTTTTTCACTTTCCGGTCCATCAGCTACATCGTCGATCTGTACAGAGGTGAGATCCGTGCGTGCCGCAACCTGTTCAACTACATTTTCTTCCTGACCTTCTTTCCGCCCCTCCTTGCCGGTCCGGTGGTCAGAGCCAAGCAATTCATGCCGCAGATCGAAGCCAATCCTGTTGCGACCAAGGCCATGACCTCCGAGGGTATCTATCTCATCATTCTCGGCCTTATTAAAAAGGTGGTGATCGCGGACTTCATCAGCGGTAATTTCGTGGATCGAGTCTTTGATAATCCTTCGCTTTACAGCGGATTCGAGAATCTTATGGCCACGTTTGGCTTTACCGTTCAGCTCTATTGCGACTTTTCGGGCTACAGCGACATGGCCATCGGCATAGCCCTCCTGATGGGCTACCGTTTCCTTGAAAACTTCAATGCTCCCTTCAAGGCGCAGAATCCCACTGAATTCTGGCATCGCTGGCACATCTCGCTCTCGACATGGCTGCGTGACTACATCTATATTCCTCTCGGTGGCAACCGCTGTTCGCGCCCGCGGATGTACTTCAACCAGTTTGCCACTATGGTCATCGGAGGTCTGTGGCATGGAGCTTCGTGGATGTATGTGATCTGGGGTGCTATTCATGGCGGTCTGCTTGTGGTCCATAAGATGGTGCGCAGACTGTTTCCCGTTCCTGCCGCCCGTCCTGTCGTCACTGAGGCCGGCGAGGTGGTGATGGTGGCCTCCGATCCATCTTCATCATGGTTCTCGCCGCTTGTCAGGGGATTCAACATGATTCTGACCTTTGTCATCATAGCCCTGACATTCATGTTCTTCCGTGCACCCTCTATGGCCGATGTGGGCATGATGTGGCATCAGATCCTCTTTGATTTCCACTTGTCGGTAGCTCCGCAGTTCATCGAGAGTTACCTCACCATCGTGCTGCTGATCGTCGGGGCTTATCTCATCCATGTCGCGCCGTCGGCCATCACTTCCTGCCCGCGACAGCTTTTCGAGGCTGCTCCCTCGATCGTTCAGGCGATAATACTTGCAGCGGTGATCATCCTCGTCATTCAGGTTCGCCAGAGCGACATCGTCCCCTTCATATATCTGCAATATTGACACTCATTTTCGACCGCATTACTGACGGCTCTTTCCATGATCATCGGAGAGGGCCGTCAGTCATTTCATGCCCAAGGCTTTGCTGCCGCATGGATTCATTTTCAGCCATTTTAATCTCCGGAGGGTAATTTATGTAAATTTAATGGTGAATCTTTAAAAAAAATCCTTAACTTTGGCTCATATTAATCCTAAACAATTAAAATTATAATTGTCATGCTAAGACCCGAAGATCTTGAACTCCTGAAAAACAAAGGAATAAGCGAGGCTGAAGTTGAATCGCAGCTCCAACGCTTCGTGACCGGTTTCCCTTATCTGAAAATCAGTGATGCAGCCCGCGTGGGTGCAGGAATTTTCCGCCTCGACGACGAAGAAATCGCCGCTGCGCTTGACCGCTGGAAAGAATATCTCGCACATGGCGGTGAAGTCTGCAAATTTGTCCCTGCCTCCGGAGCTGCTTCCCGCATGTTCAAGGCATTGTTTGAATATGTCGATGATGGTACGGACGAGCTTAAAGAGGGCACTCCTGTGGCTCAGCTTATCGGTCAGATTGACAAGCTTCCTTTCCTTCCCGAACTCCGTGAGACCGTTGAGAAGCTCTATGGCAAGTCGCTTGACGAACTCATCGCTGCAGGTCGCAACCGCGACATTATCGCGGCTATCGTGAATCCAGAAGGCATGAACTACGGCGGTCTGCCGAAAGGTCTGCTTAAATTCCATACTTATCCCGAAGGCTCACGCACTCCGATCGAGGAGCATCTTACCGAAGGCGCACAGACAGCCGCCAATTCCAAGGGTGTGGTGAATCTCCATTTCACAGTTTCGGCCAACCACCGCAAGCTCTTCGAGGAGAAACTCTCCGAAGTCATTCCAGAGACCGAGAAGCGCATGGGTGTGAAATTCAACGTGAGCATGAGCGAGCAGAAACCATCGACCGATACCATTGCCGTCAATCCCGACAATACTCCCTTCATCGAGGACGGTCATCTTCTGTTCCGTCCCGGTGGTCACGGCGCGCTCATTCAGAATCTCAACGACATTGAATCAGCCGTCGTGTTCATCAAGAATATCGATAATGTCGTTCCTGATTCGAAGCGTGGCGACACTGTCCGTTTCAAAGAAGTGCTCGGTGGTCTGCTCCTTCAGGTTCATGACCAGATCGAGGAAGATCTCATTGCCATTGATGAGAAGCTCTACACCGCTGACGACATCAAGCGTATGCTCGACTATCTGAACAATGTCCTCAATGTCCGCGATGCCAAGCTTGAAGGCATGGACGATGACAGCGTTGTGGCATATATCCGCGAGAAACTCAACCGCCCCCTCCGTGTCTGCGGCATGGTGCGCAACGAGGGTGAACCCGGCGGCGGTCCGTTTATCGCCTATAACCCCGACGGCTCTACTTCTCCGCAGATCCTCGAAAGCAATCAGGTCGATCCCAAGAACGAGGACTACATGAAGATGATGGCGACTGCCACCCACTTCAATCCGGCGGATCTCGTATGCTACATC
>NZ_JAIDBW010000056.1:0-25381 GCF_029056165.1 Duncaniella sp.
CCGGAAGCTGCCCGCTGACAAGACCGGAGTAACTGAAGCGGTTCACTTCCTTAGTGTAGATCTCCACAATACCTTTCTTTGCCATTGCTGCTACGATTGTCGTAGTGACTCCGGCACGCTCTATCAGCTCCGTGCGCGTGACTTCATTAAGTTCGTTACCCTGACGCATGAAGCCCGACAGTTCGATCAGGGCAAGCAGAGCCTTTTCCTGCTTACCACCGCATTTCACACTATCAAACGTCTTATGCAAAGCCTCGGTATCACCCCTCTCTATCTTCAGACGGACATAGGTTTCCTTGCGTGAACGGTAACGCTCGACAAGATTCTCGGAGATCATCACGGCTTCTTTGGCAAGAAGGGCATTGGCGACAGCTGCCATATTTGCAAATCCCGTCTTCTTGCCGATCAGATCGAGAGGCATTTTCTTATCAGTTCCGAGAAGCAGTTCCATGACAGCAAGCTCGCGGGGAGTCAGACGGTCATCCTCACGCTCCTCATAATCAGGATTAGGCATTATAAAAGTCTCACTTTCCACCTTCAGTCCGGCAGGCATCGCAGCCCTCATCACCTCTCCGGGTGTGCAGAGATAGTAATCGGCGACCCATTGCCAGAATTTAAGCTGAGGATGCCTTACGATAGGCCGATTGTCAAGCACCGACGCGATATCCTTGACCTCATAGTCCTCCGGCCCCATATTGCTCAGTCCGGTCACGATTCCGGTGTAGAATTTCTTTCGACCGAAAGGGACGATCACCCTGTGCCCCACACTGATCGTCTGGGTCATCTCGGCTGGAACCTTATATGTGAAACTTCCCATAATAGGGACAGGAACAAGTACGTCGGCAAATGTCATAGCTTGATAAAAAAAATAGCTTTTCTTCTGTAAAAGTACAATAAATCCCTTTAAATGGCAAAGGTCTTAAAAATTTTATGTACCTTTGTCCTTACGGTAGCAGGATGCTTGTGTCGCTTGCCGATGGAGGTTGATCTCCGGAGCGGCAAGAGGAAAGTCCGGGCAACGCAGAGCACCATACTTTCTAACAGTAAGCTGTCGGTGACGGCAGAGTAACGTGACAGAAAACAACAGCCCGTCTCCCTTTCCGGGGTTCAGGCAATGGTGAAAAGGTGGGGTAAGAGCCCACCGGGTATCGTGGCGACACGGTATGCCGCACGTCTTATGGGTTGCAAGGCCACATATACCGGCGCGTTAGTATGTCAGACCGTCTTTACGGTGACACTAACAATGGGTTGCTCGCTCATTGCCGGGGGGTAGGCTGCTGGAGTGCCGAAGCAGAGCGAGGCACCGATTAGATAAATGACACGGGCACGGCGGCAACCTTCAGGGCTTCGCCCCTGACAGAAGTCCCGCAGTGACATAACCCGGCTTATAGTCCTGCTACCTTTTTTATTTTTCTCCCGTCTCCCCCCTACCTTTCTAAATTTATTTCACATCCATGAAATTTCCCGCAATCACTACTCTCGCCATTTCCCTGTTCCTGTCTGCAGGACTGTCAGTTTCCGCTCACGACGGTCACGCTCACGCACCAGTCGTCAACGTCCCTGAAGCGGACATCAATCTCTCCACCCTGTGGGCCGGCAAGCATGTTGCCTTCCTCGGTGACTCCATGACCGATCCTAAGAATAAATCTACAAAAAAGCATTATTGGAAATATCTGGAGACCCTTATGGGCATCCATCCCCATGTGTTTGCGCGAAGCGGCTACAAATGGGATGGAATTTACAAGAAAGCTGAGGAAATGAATGCTGCTGTAGGCGATTCAATTGATGCAATCATCATCTGGGCGGGAACCAATGACTACAACCACAGCATCCCTATAGGTGACTTCTATACAGAAACCATGGACAGCGTCAATGTGAACGGCAGGATGGAACTGCGTAAGCACCGCGAGTTTCTGATGAACGACTCCACCTTTACAGGAAATATCAACCGTGTGATGTCGTATCTCAAACACAACTACCCCGACAAACAGATCATCATTATGACCCCGATCCACCGTGGCTATGCGAAATTCAACGACAAGAACGTACAGCCTGACGAGAATTATGCCAACGGACAGGGACTCTACGTCGAATCATATATCTCAATCCTCCGTGAAGCTGCGACGCTTTGGTCAGTTCCCGTGATCGATCTCTATTCAGAAAGCGGATTGTTTCCGATGGAAATGAATCACGGACGATATTTCCACAGCAGCGAGATGGATCTCCTCCACCCTAACGACAACGGTCACTACCGCATAGCACGAACAATCCAATCCCGCTTAAACACAATCCCGCCGACATTCTGATCAGCGGGATTGCTTATGTATCCGGAAGTATAGCTCTACTTTTCGGGTAGTGGTTCGATGTGGAGTATGTCCATAAACCGGCGGACTGTGGCCTCGTCTCCCGTATATTTTCCTTTGTCTTCGCTCAGTTTACATGTCAGGCTATAAAACGGCCATGATTCGGTGATCTTTACAGCAACAAGCTTGACCACTATATTCATCGGTTTTATGCCCGGAAAATCGTTCGTGAAGTGTGTGCCTATGCCGAATGACGGCTGACACTTGTCGGAAGCATAGTTCTGAATCTCTATAGCTTCATCCACATTCAGACCATTGCTGAATATGATCTGTTTCGAGCGCGGATCAATGTGAAGCGACCGATACTTTTCGACGATCAGGTCAAGCTGCTCACGGTTGTCACCGCTATCGACGCGCAATCCCTTGAACATATTGGCATAGTCCTCCGAGAAATTCAGGCTGAATATCCGCCAGCCGTATGTATCATAGAGGAATGTTCCGAGTGCTCCGCGATAAGTCTTGGACCAGACATTCATGGCGATATGATTGGCCATCAGCGGTCCATACATTCCGGCTATCGCACAGATGATCTCATGAGCCATAGTCCCTATAGGGATAAGGTCATACTTCATTGCAAAATAGACATTGCTTGTACCTACAAACTTACCGGGTCCTGACGCAGATGAACAGCAGTCACTCATCGCTTTCACGCACACATCCTGCGATTCAAATGAGAGTCGGCGACGAGTGCCCATGTCGCTGAACTTGCATCCGGCTGCAATCAGACGCTGAGCTTTCGCAAATGACTTGCTGTAATAATCATCATAGTCTATGCCGGAGAGCTGACCGGTCATCATGTAATAGAGTTCGGAAACGATGGCGAGTACCTTTACCTCAAGCAATATTGTGTCGCTCCAGCATCCCTCGAATTCGATTGATAGATGTCCCTCGTCATCCTGAGTAGCCTTGACCCACCTGCGGTCATAACGGAAACCCTTGAGATAGCTGTAGAACCAAGCGGGGATATAGGAACAGCGGCGACGCATGAAAGCGATCTCCTCATCGGTTATCACCACATTCTCAAGCATAGCGATCTGCTCCATGACAGCATCGGCGAATCCCGGAGGATAGACCGTGTGATCGCGGTCGTTAAAACTGTATTTCACCTGTGTGCGCGGATAGTTGTCGATTACCGCACAGCACATTGTGAACTTATAGAGATCATCGTCTGTAAAATGTGTGATTATTTGTCGCATGAGATTTGGAAGTTTTCAATTGTCTGATTAAGTTTCTTACCGCCGTCAATCGAAGGCGAAAACGATGTTAGCACCCGGAACATATCCTTACCGAACAGCCCGATACCGTCCGTCAGTGTATCAAGTACACAAATGTCACCTGCGATACCGCAGATATCAATTCCATCAATACCCTCCTCATCAATTATCCGGCTGACCATTCTGACAGCTTCCGGATTTTTGAAGATGGAATATTCTTCGGTATCCCTATCCTCGCCTTTATAGAGAAAGGTCACCTTGCCATGCGTAAGGTATAATGGCTGAAAGAGCGGTTGCCAAACGGCTGCTCCCACGGTATCATGCACACAGTGGCGCGGCCAACTTCCATCCCGATCCTCAAAAGAGCAATGATCAAAGGGATGACGGTCAGCCGTAACTATCTTATGGACATAGAGTCCGTCAGAGTACGCAATGTAATCGGCAAGACGGTTCATGGCATCTTCGGCATCCGGTACGGGAAGTGTACCGTTTATGAAATCGACCTGTGGATCGACTATGAGTAGCATTCTTTTCATTTATCTGTGATGCTGCAGGTGAAAAAGTTCTCAGAATAGCTTTACGAAACATGAGTGTATCCGTTCTCTGTCAGGGATAGATTTCCACAAATCCCTCAAGCCAAGAACAGATGTCTGTTAATATAATAAACGATGATTGTCAGTGCATTGTTGTCTCATCATTCATGAATAAAAGTGTCACATATACGCGAAACGATAAATTTTGGCTAAATTTGCATCCGATTAGACAAACAAGCACGCAAGTATTATGATCAAGGCTATATTTTTCGACATCGACGGCACTCTTGTCCCGTTCGGTACACATAGCATCCCGGAGGAAGTCAAGGAGGCAATAGCGCAAGTCCGCGCAAACGGTGTGAAAGTTTTCATTGCCACCGGCCGCCATCTGAAATGGATCGATAATCTCGGCGATACGGAATTTGACGGCTATGTAACTGTCAACGGTGCTATATGCCTGCTTTCCGACAAGACCACGACTATCTTCCGGCGTACAATCCCGATGAATGATATAGACCGCATCATTGCTTTCTCCCACAGATCAGACTTACCGCTCGTGGCCATACCCGCAGCCGGTGACATCTTTATAAACCGGATTGATGACAGCGTACGCCATGTCATGAAGCTCCTGCGCGTAGCCCACATTGACGTGCGCGAACTTGATACGCTGAAGGGACGTGATGTGGTCCAGATGATGGCTTTCGGCACGGAGGAAGACCGCATAAAGAGTGGAATTTTTGGAGAAGTACTCACCGAATGCGAGCCTACAAGCTGGAATCCCTATTTCTGCGATATAATCCCGAAAGGAAGCGATAAGAGTGTCGGCATAGATAAAATGCTCGAACATTTCAACATTCCTTTAGCCGACACAATAGCGTTCGGCGACGGAGGAAATGACGTTGGAATGCTCCGCCACGTCGCCATAGGTGTAGCAATGGGAAATGCTGACCCGGAAGTGAAACAGGCGGCTGACTATATTACCACAGCTGATACTGACCACGGTATCATAAACGCATTCCGTCATTTCGGGCTATTGTGAGGGAATGTAGAGTATAGATTACGCCCCACGGATTTTGAAATTCCGTGGGGCGTACTTATTTCTGGGCTTACTATGCCAAATCCAAAATCTTGAATCTGCTATAATATTCTATTAAACGAGGTGGCGGACGAGTTCCTCACGATCGCCGGGAAGGAGATCGATCACAGGAATCTCGATCATGGTGTAAGCACCGGGGGCGAGACGCATTGATGCACGTGCCACACCGACGAGAAGCTGTGCAGTCAGAGCCGGATTATTGATCGACATGTTGAATTCAAAACGCTGGTTCTGTGTCTTACCTGAAACACCCTTGCGCACCATGTGGACACCATGTCCCATATCCTTAACATCATCAACGCTCTCTACAGCCATAACATGGGTCTCATCGGAAGCGAAATAGGGATCTTCCTTAACGGCTTTGGTAACTTCCTCAAGTGTCGCTCCGGGTTCAAGCTCCACATAGACCATACGGCGATGCATACCGTCGCCCTTGGGCATTGTCATTGAAAGCGCATTCTTCACACCGGCCTTTGACTTTACACAAACTGTGTGGCCCATGCTCATACCGGGGCCGAAATTCGTATATGTCAGACCCTTGGGGGCAGCAGCCTCCATGAGTGTGCGGACGATAGAATCACTTCCGGGATCCCATCCGGCAGAAATCACCGCCACACGGCCGGCCTTGCGTGCAGCTTCACCGAGTGAACGGCGGAGATCCACGATAGAAGTATGAATGTCGAAGCTATCGACAGTGTTGATACCCATTGCGAGATACTGGAGAGCGTATTTCTCAACCTCACGCGTAGGGGTGGCAAGGATAGCCACATCCACATGACCAAGCTCCTTGATATCGGTAACGACCTTATAACCTGCAAGCTCAGCAGGGATTTCCGATACGTTACGACGGACTACGCCCGCAATCTCAAAATCGGGGGCTACCTCAAGTGCTTCAATAGTGAAACGGCCAATGTTGCCATAGCCGACCACAGCTGCTCTGATTTTTGTCATATTTGCATTATTTAAGTTTAGTGTAGAGTTCAGATTATGCCTCAAACAATCCGGCTTTATCTATAAATCAAGCCGGAGAGTCCTCTGTTGGGGATTCTCCGGCTGATCATATCGCATTATTATTTCTTGGAAACAATTGATTCGGTATCGCGGGCAATCATAAGTTCCTCATCAGTGGGGATAACGACCACCTTAACCTTTGATGCGGGAGTGGAGATGACGGCTTCTTTACCGCGGAGACCGGAATTGATCTCCTTGTCAAGTTCAACACCCATGAAAGCAAGAGGCTCGCAGACTGACTCACGGAGTGAAACCTGATTTTCACCTACGCCGCCCGTAAAGACGATGATATCAACACCACCCATTTCTGCTGCATACGCACCGATGTACTTGATGATGCGCTGCTCATACATGTCAAGGGCGAGTTTCGCACGCTCGTTGCCGGCATTGATGGCAGCCTCGATCTCACGCATGTCGCTTGAAATGCCGGTAGTGCCGAGCATACCGCTCTCCTTGTTGATGATCTTCTGGAGATCGGTAACAGAAAGATTATGTTTGAGCATGATATACACGAGAGCACCCGGATCGATATCACCTACGCGCGTACCCATCATGAGACCTTCGGTGGGTGTGAGACCCATTGACGTATCTACGCTCTTACCACCGTTGACTGCAGTGATCGAACCACCGTTGCCGATATGACAGGTGATGATCTTCTGATCCTTGATATCGACACCGAGGAATTCACAGACGCGCTGTGACACATAGCGATGGCTGGTGCCGTGGAAACCATAACGACGTACACCGTCCTCCTCATAATATTTGTAAGGAAGTGCGTAGAGATATGATTTGGCAGGCATGGTCTGGTGGAAAGCGGTGTCGAACACAGCAACCTGCGGAGTCGAGGGCATGAGTGTCGTGATGGCCTCGATACCGGTCATGTTGGCAGGATTGTGGAGAGGAGCGATATCGTAGCACTGCTTGATCATATCCTTTACCTCATCGTTGATAAGCACGCTCTCGCTGAACTTCTCAGCACCGTGAACCACGCGATGACCTACGGCATCGATCTCTTCGTAGCTCTTGATACAGCCTTCAACGGGATCAGTGAGTATGTTGAGGATAGCCTGAACAGCACCGTTATGATCTATGAGACCAAGCTCAAGCACGGCTTTCGAACCGTCATCTTTCTTATATTTAAGGAAACCGTCGGGAAGACCGATTTTCTCAACTCCACCTTCGGCAAGGACTGCATCGTTGGTGGTGTCGATGAGCTTATATTTTACCGAGCTGCTACCGCAGTTCAATACTAATATCTTCATTATTATATTGTTTTGGGTATTTACTGTATTCTATCTAAATTATTCGCCTTTGAGACCGATGGCCTGATTACAGGTGATGATGATGGTCTTGTAGATATCTTCGGGGAAACAGCCGCGTGAAAGGTCATTGACAGGAGCTGCGAGACCCTGAAGAACGGGACCTACGGCCTCTACGCCACCGAGACGCTGCACGAGCTTGTAGGCGATATTACCGACTTCGAGCGAGGGGAACACAAGCACATTTGCACGGCCTGCGATCTGGCTGTTGGGAGCCTTGCTACTTCCGACAGCGGGAACGAGAGCTGCGTCAGCCTGAAGTTCACCGTCAAGTTCGAGATTGGGATCGAGCTCGTGGGCGATACGGGTAGCCTCGATGACTTTGTCAACGCGCTCATGCTTGGCACTGCCTTTAGTTGAGAAGCTGAGGATTGCGACGCGGGGATCGATACCTGCGATGTCACGTGCGGTCTTGCCGGCTGAAACGGCGATCTGTGCGAGCTGGGCTGCATCGGGTTCGGGAATGACAGCGCAGTCTGCAAAGATGAGGAGACCATCAGTACCGTAATTGAGACCTTCGGGAAGAACCATCACGAATGCACCGGAAACGACATCGATACCGGGCATGGTCTTGATGATCTGGAAAGCTGCACGGAGGACGTTGCCTGTGGTGTTGAGCGCACCTGCAACCTGACCATCGGCATCACCGGCCTTGACCATCAGACAGCCAAGATAAAGAGGATCGGCAGTAACCTTGCGGGCATCCTCCATAGAGATACCTTTCTTCTTGCGAAGCTCGAAGTAGATAGGAGCATACTTGTCGATCACAGCCTCATCGGCAGGATTGATGATTGTAGCCTTGTCGATATTAGCCAGATTAAGCTCAGCAGCCTTAGCCTTGATCTCAGCGGGATCACCGATAAGGATGATGTCGGCAATGCCGTCGGCAATGATATTGTCAGCAGCTGTGAGTGTACGGGGTTCGTTGCCTTCAGGGAGGACGATGCGCTGGCGGTTTGCGATAGCCTTCGCAGTAAGTTTTTCAAAAAGTCCCATAATTATACGGTATATTGATTTAAATTAAAGATTTGACAATTATAATCAGTTTTTGATCTGCACTCGCGCTTGTCTTCCTGATTCATGCAAGGCTCAACAGAGGGGTGCGTAATAACTACGCAAAGATACAATCATTTCCCCTCTTTTCCAAAATAAAATATTCTCAACTTTTTATCGTTAACTCTATATAATTCCACTATCCGACTCAATGACACGTCGAAAGCACTTTAAAATCAATCTCATCAGTCTCTGCATCATGATCGGCGGAGCAGTCGTCACATCCTGTTCGGGGGCAAAAATGAGTGTCGCCGACGAGCAACTGGCTCGTGGCGAATATTTCGATGCCCAGAAGACTTACCGCAAGATATATAATAAACTGAACCCGCGTGACCAACGGCAGCAACGCGCCGAGGTAGCGGCTAAAATGGCTGAATGCTACACACGCCTCGGTCAGGACGCACGTGCCGCAGCCGCCTATCAGAATGCTCTGCGCTACGGTTATCCTGATTCAACCCTGCTGCTCAGTCTTGCTGACGCACAGCACGGTCAGGGCAACTACACGCAGGCTGTCAACACCTACGAGGAATATCTGGCCAAATGGCCTGATGATGACCATGCGCGCCGCAAACTTGAAGGAGCACGCAAGAGCGCGGAACTAAAACGCAACAAGACGCGTCATGTGGTCAAGAATGCCCGTCTGTTCAACTCACGCCGTTCGGATTTCGCCCCGATGTTCAACGGTGATGTCCTCTACTTCACCACCACCAATGAAAAAGTCTCCGGAACAAAACGCAGTGAGATCACAGGCATGAAGCGGAGCGACGTGTGGATGGTACGCAAGAATGAACGCGGCGAGTGGCAGAGACCGGAGACAGTCGAAGGCGAACTCAACACCGAATGGGACGAGGGCATTGTCTCTTTCTCACCCGACGGATCGACCATGTATCTCACACGTTCTGTCCGCATTCCTGACCGCAATACGGGAGTTGATATATACACCTCTACCCGCTCGGATGCAAAATGGAGCGCACCGGTGAAATTTGAAATCACGAATGATACAATATCAAGCTACGGACATCCGGCCGTCAGCCCGTCAGGAAACTATCTTTACTTCACGTCCGACATGCCGGGACAGGGTGGAAAAGACATCTGGCGCATCAATCTGCGCGAGAGAGCCGGCAGTCTTGAAAACCTCGGTGAGGCCATCAACACTCCGGGTGACGAGGTGTTTCCCTACATGCTGACGGATTCCATAATGTATTTTTCTTCCGACGGCCATCCCGGTCTCGGCGGACTCGACCTCTTCAAGGCTACCCTCACCCCTTCAGGCGGATGGCTCGTGGAAAATCTCGGCAGTCCGATGAACTCCGAGGGTGATGATTTCGGTATAACGTTCGCTACCCCCGGAAGGGAAGCGGGCTATTTCAGCTCCAACCGTGGTGACGGACGCGGATATGACCATCTCTACTCTTTCGAGCTTCCGGATCTCAAAATACTCATCTCCGGCTGGGTGCTGGACAAAGATGAAGAGCCTGTACCCAACGCCGTGATCCGCATCGTGGGTAACGACGGATCGAATCAGAAGGCTGTGGCGCGCAACGACGGATCATTTTCATTCCCCCTGCAGCGAGGGGTAAGCTATGTCATGCTCGCCGGTGCGAAAGGTTACCTCAACGCCAAGCAGGAATTTACATCTGACGATGCGGAAGAGGATGCGGAGTATGGCATTGACTTCATACTTGCATCGGTCACAAAACCAAATATCGTTGACAACATCTTCTATGACTTCGACAAAGCGACCCTGCGTCCCGAATCGCGCGAAGCTCTTGACGGAGTGGTGCAGATGCTGCGCGACAATCCTAATATCACCATCGAAATGGCGTCGCACACTGACCGTAAAGGATCGGATGAATACAATATCGCCCTCTCTGAACGCCGTGCCAAAAGCGTGGTCGATTACCTGATATCAGCCGGAATCCCGGCTGAGCGCCTCCAGTATCAGGGCTACGGTGAATCCCGTCCTATGACCATCACCAAACGTCTGGCAAGAGAATTTCCTCAGTTCGAGGAAGGACAGACGCTTGACGAAGCCTTCATCGAAAGTCTCTCACCTGAAGAGCAGGAAGTGGCCGATCAGATCAACCGACGCACGGAATTTCAGGTGCTGTCCGTGGATTATCAGATGTATTAACTTTTCCCTTTATTTAGCTCCCCTTAATAATGCATTTCGCGATGAAAATCCAACAATTTTCCCTGATCATGCTCTGTATGGTCGGCATGACAGTATTTCAGTCATGCTCAGATGATAAAGACGATACTCCCGAACTGCCCGCGCTTGAAAGCAATATCAACCTTGATGGCAACGGAGGATCAGAAACCATCAACTTCACGCCAAGGGGTCTAAAGGACATATCGTTCACCAATGATGAATGTGCAGACGCTACCACTTCCTTTTTTACGGCTGATGGAACCGAATTATCTTCGGACAGGAATATGGCGGAGGTTGCAAAAATCGTTTATGCCGCCCCTCCGTTCACACTGACGGTGAATATCAAAGGAGACAAGCTCACAATCACATCTCTCGACAACGCTTGTCTGAACGACTTGCATGTCACGATGTCACTCGATTACGGCTACACAATGCAGAGAGCTGAAATCACCGTTACGAATGGATATCCGATGAATATTACCACCATCGAATATGACTGGGATAATGCGGAGGCAGCTACTGAAAAGAAGCTGACCGAAAAAATGACTGCGAACAATTACGGCGATACCACCACTACGGTCACTGTCAATCCTCTATACGACACATGGTCAACGGTTAGGATCATCCCAGTACCATATCAGTCATGGATGCAATACGTGACGGGCTTCATCAATGTGCCTTGGTATGTCGGAGATAAATGGTCGCTTAATACAGGCGAGACAGTAGGAATCTATCTCAATGAGGCCATTTCTTACCATTCTGCAGCCGATCCTAAGGATGCCAGTGTGACATTGGATCTCCAACCACATTCGACGCTGAAATTTCAGGTTGAGGTAATCTACCAATATGTGAACGTTCCTTTCACGGCCACTGTGATCCAGCCAAACTCAAAAACCGAATGGCCGATAAACGGTACATGTCTGGTCAGACAGCCTTACAGTTGGAACGTAATTATAGAATAATCCGACAGAACTACTTCCCCGACTGTCCGTTCCTGAATGTTTAACCTGATTCCAAAATTCAAAAAATATTGAGTAATTTTGCATTATGGCAAATGAAACACCAAATCATGAATATATAGAGGTTAGCGATGACGCCAAAGATGGTACGTACCATGGTTGTGCACCGATAATGTCCAGAATTGTATTATCTGCATCTGTTCCGTTTATAGTACTAACCGTTATATCGTTTTGTTGTGAATGGGAAATAATGAGATGGGTATGGTTAGGACTAAGTCTAATTATTATATTATTTGGCTTTTATATTCGTGTATATTTAGAGAAAGATATTAGAGAGGATTTTGTGGAAACTCCCTCGCCAAGACTTAGAGAAGCTCAACGAGCCAAGACATTCCTTGGATATGACTTTGGAAATGATTTTAAATTGCGAATGACGGGATCTCATGACTATTCTGAAATTTTACTCGATTTTGAAGAAGACGCTTTTCGCCCTTTAGGTGAATTTTGCAGATCTCAAAAATCTTATAAAATACAAACTTCTACACCAGACGAGATAACTATTACTGAAATAAAACATCATATTGTAGTAAAAGAAAAAGTATTTGAGTTTGAGGAAGAATTGACTAAAACTGGATTTACAAAAACTGAGAGTTTCTATGATCCTTCATTAAGTAAAAAGTATAATCTTTGGATCAAGTATTTGTTACAATGTGAAGTTGATTATGAAAACATGACTCTCAAGATGTTTTATGTCGGGTGGTAAAATTCTCAAGAATCCACATCGCTTCGAGTTATGTGGCTAATTATAGGCTTAATATCATAGTAACATCGAATATCTTTCGTAATTTTGCAGTCGAAATGAGAGAAAACAGTTCATTCTTTAAAAGCAATTCATGAGCCTAAAACCAGCTTCAAAGAGATCGTCAAGGATTCTATTGACTTTTCTAATGCACAAGGTGACGTGATTGATTTCGGAACGGGTTAGACGCATTTTAAATAAACTTAACGGCTGCTGACCAATATAAATTGGATGATAGCCGTTATTCTGATATGACAAACACTGGCTCTCCTATAGATACTTCGCGTAAACAAAAAGACTATGCTGCCCAAAATTTCCCTCTGTCAAACCGCATCGATCTGGACATAATCAAGAACGTAAAGGTATCTTCAATGGAAATAGAAGGCCATCGGGAAAAGACCGCTTGGTACAACGACTATCTGCTTTATGCCTTACAAAGTTTTGCCGTTGTAAAAAATTAAGATGTGTCAGCCGTAACAATAATCTTTTAACGGTTTCCTCGTTTGCGAAAATAGTTGTAACTTTGCAGCCGAAAAATTTTTGGACAATGCAGAAGATTAGAAACATTGCCATCATCGCCCACGTCGATCATGGCAAAACAACCCTCGTGGATAAAATGCTCATGGCCGGTAAGCTTTTCCGTGACAACCAGTCAACCGGCGAACTCATTCTTGACAACAATGACCTTGAGCGTGAACGAGGCATAACAATCCTCTCGAAAAACGTATCCATCAACTATAACGGTTACAAAATCAATATCATTGACACGCCGGGACACGCCGACTTCGGTGGCGAGGTCGAACGAGTGCTCAATATGGCTGACGGCTGTCTGCTACTCGTGGATGCTTTCGAAGGCCCGATGCCCCAGACCCGTTTCGTGCTTCAGAAAGCCATTCAGATGGGTCTGAAACCTGTAGTTGTGATCAACAAGGTAGATAAACCCAACTGCCGTCCTGACGAGGTTCAGGAAATGGTGTTTGACCTCATGTGTAACCTCGATGCCACCGAGGATCAGCTCGACTTCCCCACTATCTACGGTTCGGCAAAACAGGGATGGATGAGCACGGACTACACCCAACCGACTGACAATATCACAGCCGTACTTGATGCAATCATCCAATATATCCCCGAACCGGAGGTGCTCGAAGGAGATGCGCAGATGCTCATCACATCTCTTGATTTCAGCAGCTACGTCGGCCGTATAGCGATCGGTCGCGTCCACCGCGGTGAGCTGCGCGAGGGAATGGAGATCGCGCTCTGCAAGAAAGATGGTTCGGTGGTGCGCCAGCGCATCAAGGAACTCCATACGTTCGAAGGTATGGGGCGCAAAAAGGTGGAATCGGTAAAGAGCGGCGATATCTGCGCGCTTGTCGGAATCGAAGGATTCGAAATCGGCGATACCGTGGCCGACATCAATAATCCCGAACCCCTCCCCCGCATAGCGATTGACGAACCTACAATGTCAATGACATTTACCATCAATGACAGCCCCTTCTTTGGAAAAGACGGTAAATACGTCACATCCCGTCACATTCATGACCGCCTCACAAAGGAACTTGACCGTAACCTCGCTCTACGTGTGACCAAAGCTGATCACGAGGATACTTGGACTGTGTTCGGTCGAGGTGTGCTCCATCTCTCCGTCCTGATCGAGACCATGCGCCGCGAAGGCTTTGAACTTCAGGTGGGTCAGCCGCAGGTAATCATAAAGGAAATCGACGGTCAGAAGTGTGAACCGGTGGAAATGCTGACAATAAATGTTCCGGAGGAATATTCCTCGAAGATCATTGATATGGTGACCCGCCGAAAGGGCGAAATGGTGTCAATGATGACACAGAATGACCGTCTGCATATCGAATTCCTGATTCCGTCGCGCGGCATCATCGGTCTGCGTAACAACGTGCTGACCGCTTCCGCTGGCGAAGCTATCATGGCTCACCGCTTCCATGAATATCAGCCTTGGAAGGGTGACATCGAACGCCGCACAAACGGCTCACTTATCGCAATGGAAAGCGGTACGGCCTACGCCTACGCTATTGACAAGCTTCAGGATCGCGGACGTTTCTTCATCTTCCCGCAGGAAGAAGTCTATGCCGGACAGGTTGTCGGTGAGAATGCCAAGGAGAATGACATCGTTGTCAATGTGACAAAATCAAAGAAGCTCACCAACATGCGTGCAAGCGGTGCTGACGATAAAGCCCGTATCATTCCTCCCGTGGTCTTTTCACTCGAAGAGGCTCTTGAATATATCAAGGAGGATGAGTATGTCGAAGTCACTCCTCACCATATCCGTCTGCGTAAGATCATTCTTGATGAAATCGAACGCAAACGCGCCAACAAGTCGTAAGGAAGAACATTGCAATCAGCTTTAGGCATTGCATCATTTATACCAAACCCTTGCTATGCATTCGATCAGTGCATCTGCAAGGGTTTGTTGCGTTTACGTCCGGCACGCCGGAGTTCCTGCCTGATCAACCGACGCTGGGACCGGTTAAGCCGCGGACCGTCTTCGGGATTTGAATCAAGTCCTCCGGATTCAATACCATCGTTCACAGTTGATTGATGTTCAATTTCACTACCGGTCGTAACCCTGCCAATTTCCGTTCTTCTTGATCCAGCTGTCTCTTTCACAACGGATTTAGCAGATTTTCTGCGGCGTGCGGCAGCTGACCGCTCCATCGCTTTATCAATCTCCGGTCGCAGCAGTGTGAAAAACAGAATGATTTCTGTCCGACATTCCGTATCCGGTACAATTCCCTCAAGGAGGTATTCACGGATTACACTTACGGTTTCATCATACAACTCCTGCCTATTGATCGCACTACAGGAGTTGGCGATTCGTTCAAGCATGTTAGTATAAAATCTGGCAGAAACCGGGAGCTGGCCGGAAGTTACAGAGGAGGATTTGGACTTTTTCATACGGAAAAGAGGTTTTAACTTTGTTTTTGCTGCAAAGTTAAAACCTCAATTTCCTGAAAAGGATGCGATAATGAAAACCGCACTTGAAAATTTTCGTGGAATCTATCTCCTGACTCTTGCCTTACGCTTGGAGTACGTGCTCCAGAAATGGAAATCACACTGCGATTCAATCTCATCCTCAATCTCATCCGGAAGAGAAGAGAAGAAGTCATGTCCTGTCAGGGTCTCAACAGAATCAATGCTCACGGCACAAGCTTGCATACCGCCCTCAACCTTCTCGTTGGGCATTATAAAGCCTATGCCACGCGCAGGGTTTGCGTATGGCGAGATGATAACCTTGAAGAATTTACGCGGGACATAGACACGCGAGTCTCCTATGTATTCTATAGGATTCCCATCAATGACAGGACCACAGACAATATACACGGCACTATCGATCGCCGCCCACTGACGGCATTTTTCCTCAAGGTTCTTCCATGTTCCGGCATTGAGGGCTTTGGCCTGCGGAACTATGTTAGTCATATAGAAAGTCTGCTCCATCGCTTCCTTGTTCCACCGCATGTCACCGGCAGGAGCCATGTGACCGCGATCATAGCCCGAATAACTGTAATCCCATGTCTCCGCACTCCCTTCGACCTCCGGATCAGCAAAAAACTTGTTTGTGCGCGTGATCTCTCCGCGTGTCTCAGCTCCGGTCAGTTCCCACGACACCCAGTTGGGTATGTGATACTGCGGATTGAACGAAAGATCCATCCCTTTATAACTCTTGGTGATCTCCTTCAGATCGGGATTGGTCTTTACGGCCATCAAATCATTGTAGGATTCATGATGTGACGAAGTCTTATGCTTTGTTACTGCCGGACGCGTATTTTCGGGAGCTTCCGTCTTGACCGGAACATGGCCTTCAAGATGCGAAAAAAGGTAGCCGCAACCGCCCAAAAGAGCAATGACGACAAGCAGACGCAAAAGATTGACAAAGCGTTTTGACGCGGGAGATGGATTACGGCGATTACGTTGTGGATTCCGTCCGTTATTTCTTGTATTTGACATTGCAAAAATAATCTTTTAAAATTCCAGACTGTTTATTACACGCCCGATCTCGGCGGCATCAGCCACAGAGATCCCACGCCCGATCGGCAGACTGACTATCTCGCCGGCAAGTCTGTCGGTGACAGGAAGCGGCCCATGAGGCATGGATGAGTAACAGGGCTGTCTGTGCGGCGGGACTGCATAGTGGATGTCAGTACCTATCCCCTGCTCCGCCAGACGTGACATGAAGTTCTCACGTTTGGTTGCAGGTACTCTTATCACATATTGATGCCACACATGGTCATTGACCTCACGGCTCATCACCGGAAGAATGATATCCTGCCTGTCAATGGTACGTCCATAGGCCAGCGCACGCGCGAACCTATCGGCATTTTCATCGGCAATATGTGGAAGTTTCACCCGTAACATGGCCGCCTGAATAGGATCGAGACGGCAGTTCAAACCACAATATATATTATGGTAGCGGCGATCTGCTCCATAATTGGCAAGCGCACGTACCGTCCGTGCAAGTTCTTCGTCGTGAGTAAGCACCGCACCGGCATCGCCGAGAGCACCGATATTTTTTGTCGGATAAAAGCTTATGGCTGCGGCATCGCCGAGAGCACCGGCATGATGTGATCCATGCAGCCCATCGGCAAGAGTCCTTGCGCCCAAAGCCTGTGCACAATCCTCAATGATTTTCAATCCGTGGCGGCGAGCTGTCTCGACAAGACGTTCGTCCCATGCGACGCGCCCGTAGAGATGGACGGTCATTATAGCACGTGTGCGGTCAGTGACGACCGATTCGAGCAGCGAAGTGTCGAGATTCATCGTGCGCTCATCAATATCGACAGGGACAGGAGTCAGGCCATTATCGGTAATGGCAAGAACAGATGCTATATAGGTGTTAGCGGGATAGATCACCTCGTCACCATCCTTCATCACACCCATTTCCTTATAAGCCCTTAGGATCAGACGCAAGGCATCGAGTCCGTTGCTCACACCGATAGCATACGTCGTTCCGGTCATGGCACACAGATCTGCCTCAAGGGCTTCGACCTCCGGGCCTCCGATGTAACGACCACTGCGGATGACGCGCTCGGCAGCGGCGGCAAGGTCATCGAGATACGGCTCATTGACCGTCGCAAGATCAAGAAACGGATATTTCATAGACGGCGGTCACTTTCAATGGCAAGACGTTTGAACTCCTCATAATCGCGCACATATTCATCCGGATCGTAAAGTATTGAAGTCATTACGAGACACACGCTACCGGAGGCAAAATTATCGAGCGTGCGCCAGTAACCCGGCGGAATATACAATCCCTCGAAAGGCCTGTTGAGCGTATAGGTCATCCATGTGAATCCGTCGTAAAGGTTCACATTGAAACAGCCGTTGACCGCTACGAGAAGTGATTCGGCCTCACGATGTGAATGTCCTCCACGGCCCTCTCCGGCCGGGACATCATAAGTCCAGTAGCAGCGGGCGATCTCAAAGGGTATCTGATCATTGTCCTGAACGAAAGTCAGACTGCCGCGTGGATCGTAGATCCTCGGCAGCGATATCAGGCAAGGTTTATTTTTATCAATATTCATGAATCTATATACATAGGTGGATAATCCACTGCAAAGATAATAATTTATGGCCGATGAGGGGACGGTACATGGATTAAAATGACGGCTTATGTTGTAAAACACATGTTTCGAAAGCTTATAAACGAAAATTAATTACTATTTTGCGGTCGATTTGGAAAAAGTATTGTCCGGAGGGACTGATAGCAGACAAATCAACCTCTGTCCTCAAACGCAAACCAAACTTCTTACCTAAAACTAAACCAGAACTGATATGAAGATCTACCAGACAAACGAAATCAAAAACATAGCCCTGCTTGGTAGCAAAGGCTCAGGTAAAACCACACTTGCTGAAGCTATGCTTTACGAGTGTGGAGTTATAAAACGTCGTGGCACAATCGAAGGAAAAAATACAGTCAGTGATTCGTTCCCTGTCGAGAAGGAGTATGGTTACAGCGTGTTCTCAACCGTGTTCTACGCTGAATTCCTTAATAAGAAACTTAATGTGATCGATTGTCCCGGAGCGGATGACTTTGTCGGTAATGCGATCACCGCGCTCAACGTCACTGATACCGGTGTCATACTGATCAATTCGCAGTATGGTGTCGAAGTCGGCACACAAAATATATTCCGCACTACCCAATCGCTTAAAAAGCCTGTGATTTTCGCTCTCAACCAACTTGATGGCGACAAGGCGGATTACGAGAATGTGATGGAACAGATGAGGGAGCATTTCGGAAACAAGATCGTAGCTATCCAGTATCCTATCCAGTGTGGTGCAGGATTCAATGCGATGATCGACGTGCTTCTGATGAAGAAGTATTCTTGGGGACCGGAGGGTGGTGCCCCTACCATCGAGGATATTCCTGCTGAGGAAATGGAACGTGCCGACGAGCTCCACAAGCTTCTTGTAGAAGCTGCTGCCGAGAATGACGAGGCTCTCATGGAGAAGTTCTTTGATCAGGGTCATCTGACCGAGGACGAGATGCGCGAAGGTATCCGCAAGGGTCTGATAGATCGCTCGATCTATCCCGTGTTCTGCGTAAGTGCGGCTAAGGATATGGGCGTGCGCCGTATGATGGAATTTCTCGGAAACGTGGTCCCCTTCGTAGAGGATATGCCTGCGCCCGAAACAGTGGAGGGTGTCGAGGTCAAGCCCGACAGCAACGGCCCGCTCTCACTTTATTTCTTCAAAACTACTGTCGAACCGCACATCGGTGAGGTCAGCTATTTCAAGGTTATGTCCGGCACACTTACTCCCGGTGTTGATCTTGAGAACGTCACTCGCGGTTCACGCGAACGCATAGCCCAGATCTATTGCGTCTGCGGTAATATCAAGACTCAGGTTGACAAGCTTTGCGCAGGTGATATCGGCGCGACTGTAAAACTGAAAGATGTCCGCACAGGAAATACTCTTGATGCAAAGGATTGTGATTATCGATTCGATTTCATCCGTTTCCCTGAGCCCAAGTATCGCCGTGCCATCCGTCCTGTCACCGAGAGCGATGCCGAGAAGCTCATGGGTATCCTTACACGTATGCACGAGGAAGATCCCACATGGGTCGTAGAGCAGTCAAAGGAACTCAAACAGACCATCCTTTCAGGTCAGGGCGAATTCCACCTCCGCACACTCAAATGGCGTGTTGAAAACAACGATAAACTCCCCATCATCTTTGAAGAGCCGCGTATTCCCTATCGTGAGACTATCACTAAGGCTGCACGTGCGGATTACCGCCACAAGAAGCAGTCGGGCGGTGCCGGCCAGTTCGGTGAAGTCCATCTGATCATTGAGCCTTACACCGAGGGTATGCCTGCACCTGATACCTACAAGTTCGGAAATCAGGAATTCAAGATGAATGTCCGCGATACTCAGGAGATCCCCTTGGCATGGGGCGGCAAGCTGATAGTCCACAACTGTATCGTAGGTGGTGCTATCGACGCCCGTTTCATTCCCGCTATCGTCAAAGGTCTCATGGACCGTATGGAACAAGGCCCTCTCACAGGCAGCTATGCACGCGACGTAAGAGTATGTATCTACGACGGTAAGATGCACCCCGTGGATTCAAACGAAATCTCATTCCGTCTTGCAGGCCGCAATGCATTCAGCGAGGCGTTCCGAAATGCCAATCCGAAGGTTCTCGAACCGGTCTATGACGTGGACGTAATGGTGCCCGCCGATGTGATGGGCGACGTAATGAGCGACCTTCAGGGACGTCGTGCGATCATCATGGGTATGTCGAGCGACAATGGTTTCGAGAAGATCTCGGCACGTGTACCCCTGAAAGAGATGTCGTCCTACTCAACCGCTCTCTCATCGATCACAGGTGGACGCTCGGCATTCACGATGAAGTTCGCTTCCTATGAGCTCGTGCCTACTGACGTTCAGGACAAGCTGCTAAAAGAATATGCTGAAAAGGCTCAGGCCGATGAATAAGACAGCTCAAGTCATTCACTACAATATCACTCAACAATTCTAACCTTACACATTTTGGCAGGTCACCGAAATTGATTTCGGTGACCTGTATTTGCATATTGCCGGAAAAATTTTTGTAATTTTGCGGTATGTATCCCCTACTCGATTCTGACACTATCTGTGCAATCTCCACCCCGACTGGCGTGGGAGGTATAGCCGTCATCCGCGTCAGCGGTATAGATGCCGTGAGCATCGTAGATTCAATCTGGCATGGCCGTAAGCTTGCTGATGTCAAAAGCCACACTGCCCATCTTGGCGACATCGTTGATCCGGACAATTCCGGTGAACCGCTTGATACGGCTGTAGCCACCGTGTTCCGCGGACCGAAATCATTTACAGGTGAAGATGTCGTTGAAATATCCGTCCACGGATCGCAGTGGATACAGCGGGAGCTTGTCAATCTGCTCATTCGCCAAGGTTGTCGCATGGCACAACCGGGTGAATTTACACGCAGAGCCTTTGCCAACGGTCGTCTCGACCTCGCACAGGCTGAAGCGGTTGCTGACGTCATCGCAGCTTCATCACGCAGTGCCCACCGGCTCGCGGCTTCGCAGATGAGAGGTGATTTCTCGCATCGTATCTCAGGCTTGCGCGATAAGCTTATTGAAATCGCATCGCTGCTTGAACTGGAACTGGATTTCTCGGAAGAGGATGTGGAATTTGCCTCACGCAGCCAATTGCGCACGTTGGCCGACACACTGCTCAAGGAGATCACCAGACTGGCCTCGTCGTTCTCGACCGGAGCGGTTCTTAAAGACGGTGTGCCGGTAGCAATAGTCGGTGAACCGAATGCCGGAAAATCAACTCTCCTGAATGCCCTGCTTCATGACAACAGGGCTATAGTCAGCGATATCCCCGGCACGACACGTGATACGATCGAGGATACGATTGAGATTGATGGAGTGCTTTATCGCTTCATCGACACTGCAGGTATCCGTCAGACGGATGACTCGATCGAAAATCTTGGAATCGAGCGTTCGTATGCAACAATCAGCCGCGCACGAATTGTCCTGTGGCTCATTACTCCAGACCTCTCCCCTACTGATTACCATACGCTTAAAGAGTCAATCACTTCACATCTGCCCGAAGATGCCAAACTTATTACAGTCCTGAATAAAATTGATACTCTCCCGGATAATGAATTATCCTCTTCGGGAAATGGAGAGCTTTCGCCATTATCCAAATCTGATGAGGATTCTATAATTATCCCGATTTCTGCCCGGAATGGTAAAAACCTCCCCACCCTGATGCAGATTCTTCATTCCAATTCAGGAGCTGAGGAAACAGAAGGAGCAGACCTTATCGTAACAAATGCGCGGCACTATGAAGCACTCATCCATGCCCGTGCATCACTCGAACGCGTTATCTTCGGCATAGATACAAACCTCTCCGGTGACTTCATAGCTCAGGACCTCCGCGAAACCATCCACCACCTCTCCACTATCACCGGCACCATCACCACTGCCGACCTCCTCCAAACCATCTTCCAAAAATTCTGCATCGGCAAGTAATCGGTTGATTATCAATGATTTATATTGACGGTAATTGACTGTTACTGAGCGATAAAACTTAATACATTCAGGAACGCCTAATGCTGATAACTGTCAGTGTTAGGCGTTTTTATGCACCATTTTGTACGGATTCTGTACGACAGCGACTCATTTCACCCCTCGCGTCAGCAAGGTGGTGGAGAAAGTTGACAATAGTTGTCAATGGTTTACGAACATTTACAAACAACGGAGAAATCTCCACAAAAAGAAATGAGTAGCAATATTAGAATTGAAAAAATTTGCGAGTGGTGCGGAAAACAATTTACCGCTCAGACCACTGTTACACGCTTCTGTTCAAAGCGGTGCTCAGAACACGCCTACAAGGAAAGGCTGAGGCAGCAAAAAATCCAATTGGCAAAGGTTGTGCCTTCTCCTAAGAATTCTGAACTTAAAGAGAAGGATTATCTGACCGTAGCCGAAGCTGGACAGATTCTCGGCATGACAAGACAAGGTGTGTACAAGTTGATACACCGAGGTTCCTTAACGGCGTCAAAACTTAGTTCACGTCTAACTTTGATAAAAAGGACGAGTATAGAGGCCATGCTTGATGATTCGCCATATACAAAGAGACAACCAAAGGAACAGACTGTAATCACCGAACTTTATACCCGTGCCGACATCCGAGAGAAATATGGGGTGAAGGATTCGTGGATTTACAAGGTAGTTGCAGAGAATAATGTGCCAAAGACTATCATCAGAGGAAAGGCATACTTCAGCAAGTCGCATATAGACCGCCTTTTCTCAGCGAGAAAAGAAAATCCGGAGATTACAGAGTGGTATTCGGTGGAGGATATTCAGTCCCAATATGGAATGACACTATCAGCTATCTACTGCCTTGTGTCGAAAGTCGGAATTCCGAAACGGAAAGAAGGGTCTAAAGTATTCTACTCCAAATATCACTTTGACGTGGCAAAAGGAGCCAAGTCTGCCGAAGACGTAGAGTTTATTTCAGTGGCTGAGGCTATGGAAAAATACTCGCTCACACGCGACCAACTGTATCACTACGTCAAGACATACAAAATAACCAAGCTGAAAAGTGGAAAGTATGTCAAACTGAATATCAAAGAGTTAGAGACATTATTCAATCCCAAGATAGAGTTATAATCCGGTGATTTTCCTCACTGAGCAACCACCTATTATCTTAGAACATTATAAATCAAACACAAAGAAGTATGGAATCAGCAACTATCGTAAAAGTAACTCTCCGACAGGAGAAACTTCGCAGCGGCAAAGTGTCGCTCTACCTCGACTACTACCCTCCTATCTGGAATCCGCACATCAAGAAGATGAGCCGACGGGAGTTCCTCGGTCTGTATCTCTATGGAGAACCGAAAGATCGGTTTGAGCGTGATTATAATGAAGAAATCATGCTGAAAGCGCGTGGCATCCGAGCCAAGCGAGAGTTGGCAATCATCAATGAGGAGTATGGTTTTCTCGACCGCACCAAGAAGCAAGCGGACTTTCTGGAATATTTCCATGACAAAACCAAAGTGAAATATCAGAAATGGGAAATCGTCTATAAGCACTTCAAGGACTTCTGCAACGGTCGCTGTCTCGTTAAAGACGTGACGATTGGACTGTGCAACGACTTCCGAACCTACATTCTGAAAATTCGTGTGAAGCAGTCAGGCAAAATCATATCACGCAACTCTGCCGCCGGATATTGGTCAACATTTAGGGCATTGCTAAAACTCGCACATAAGGAAGGTTGGTTAAGAGAAAACATCAACGACCATCTTGACCGCATAGATTGGGAAGAACCGAAAATCAACTATCTTGAAATCGAGGAGGTGAAACGTCTCGCAGCTACACCTTGCAAGGTAGACGTGCTGAAACGTGCATCCCTTTTCGCTTGCATGACAGGTCTGCGAATAAGCGACATCCTGCAGCTTCGTTGGGAGAATATTGAACTCTCACCCGACGGCGGCTACTGTATGCGAATCCGCACACAAAAGACCAAGACGCAAGCCACTTTGCCACTAAGTGATGAAGCACTATCCTACTGCGGTGAACAAGGACGTGGAATGGTATTCAAAGGTCTCAGCCGGGCACATACACGCGAGCCATTCAAGAAATGGCTAAAGGATGCAGGAATCAAGAAGAAAATCACCTTCCACGGCCTCCGCCATACCTATGCTACTCTGCTGATTAGCAACGGCACAGACATCTACACAGTCAGCAAAATGCTAACGCACAAAAACGTGGCCACCACGCAAATTTACGCCGAAGTCGTAAATCAAAAGAAACGCGATGCCGCTAACTCAATCACCCTCAAATAAATTCACTAATAATTTTGTCAAAGTAAACTTTTTCGTTAACTTTGCAGTTGTATTAGACGAACATGGCAAATCGAACTATAAAGCTATACAAGGACTACTTCAAAGAGTTCTATGTAGCTCAGTCAGATGCAGTAAGACGTAAGATAAACTATTGCATCAATGTTGTTAAGTCTGTGGATAGAGTTCCTAAGACCATTCTGAAAAATATGGAAGATGCAGATGGATTATATGAAATCCGTGTTGAAGTCGGAAATAATATATTTCGCATCTTCTGTTGCTTTGACGAAGGATCTCTTGTGATTCTATTCAATGGTTTTCAGAAGAAAACCCAGAAGACACCGAAGCAACAAATCGAACGTGCAAAAAAATTGATGAAAGAATATTTCAACGAAAAGAGAAATGGATAAAGCAAAAAAAGAAGCCATCATGAACGCCTGGACTTTCGACGAGCTTCTTGATGCAGAATACGGCAAAACAGGTACTCCTGAGCGTGAAAAGTTTGATGCGGATGCAGCTGCTTTCTGCTTGGCTGAAACGCTCAGGGAAGAACGCCTTAGAGCTGGTTTGACACAGGAACAGCTTGCAGAGCGAATCGGAACTAAGAAAACATATATCTCGCGGTTGGAAAACGGCAAGGCTGACGTGCAGCTTAATACCCTATTCCGTATATTTGAAGGACTTGGCAGACGTGTATCGCTTACTATTCTATGATGCGAGATATTACATCACAACAATATGAGGCCGCTCTTAAGCGTGTTGAGGAGCTGTTGCCTCTTGTCTCTGATGAAACACCGGACACCGATAAGAATCTTATTGAATTGTTAGAGGTATCAGCCATAGTTGAGGCTTATGAGGATATTCACTATCCTATAAACATACCGATTACTAATAAATCAACATCCAAATGAAATAATATGGAAAATAAAACTATACGCTTGATTTATCCGCAATGGCAAGGGGCGGATATTGCACGGTGGATTCCACAATTAGCTCCTGAAGATGCGTCGAGAGGATATTATCTCGGCTCGATGTTGCTTGAATTTCTCGCTCCCAAATCGGAT
>NZ_JAIDBW010000057.1:0-25178 GCF_029056165.1 Duncaniella sp.
ATCTACACACAGAATGCCATTTTGACACAATCCTATCAGCAAGGCAATTTCAAATACGCGCTGCATACCTTCACCATACTTCGTCAGATCAATACCTCTATCATGACGAGTAGAGGTAACAAAAAAGCGTGATTCCGCTCCCATATCCACCAACTGTATATCCATGACCTGACTATCCATCTCACGACGGATGAAATTAAGGATATCCTGTATATACCCATTTTGGACAGCCATCCGATGAGCTATTTTCAACAGCTCATCATTATTTCTGTATGGACTGGTAAAAGACGCGGAGCAAAGATGGACCATCTTAGAATATATGAACTCAGGCCATTTGTAGCTATATAGCCGCAATTCACTATTATAATCATAAAGTACAGCATCTTCATGAGAATTTTCCGTACCTATTGCTTCGCATCTCAAAGTTGTCAAATAACCGGTTCGATTCTGCACCGAATCGGAGTCATCCTTAATGATTGCGACATTTGCAACATTCGTATTATTTCCTGCAGCATATCTGCCATGTAGATATATATCCGAATTAAATATTCTCGACACCCACCGTGGATCAAAATGATCATAAAATTTACCACGCAGGCGTTCAAGTTCAATAAAAGATGATAAATCGTTAAGCTGCGAAAGAATATAAACCGCCTCAAGCATAGATGTCTTTCCGGAATTATTCTGTCCTACGAATAAATTAATTCTTGATAAACGATCCAACTCAATATTGGAAAGGCAACGATAATCACCAATATCCAATACATCAAAACCATTGAAAACACCCTCATCAATATTATGAATATTCGTCGGGTTCAAGCGAGGTATCGAACCATTATCAGGGGCAAGAGAACGAAGCAATTCTTTACATTCGTTAAGCTTTGCAACTTGTTTAAGTTCAATATAATCACTTGATTTCTTCAGCTTTTTAAGGTCGATTTCCAAATTCTGAAGCGCACTCTGAACCTCATTTTTACCAACAGCCGTGCTATTGGCAAAAGCGTTTACAAGGTCTCGTTTCGCTTCCATTTCTGCGATCGCTTTCTTATCGTTAATAAATTTTGCAAGATTTCGGATATCCGTACTTTTAGTAATTATAGGTTCAGACAAAATCCTCATTTCAGAATCGAAATCATCCGAAGTCTCAGAATCTTCAATCCTCGAAATCCAACTGAAAAGCTTTTCCTCATTTACAGCATTACCACAACTCATCTCTGCATCATTCCATTTCAGCCAACCCTTTATATCAGGTGTTTTCATGATTTCCTCAAAAATAGAATACATCGTTGTGGTGAATTGATCTCCAAAATCACTTTGCTTATATCGACTTATCAGACCAAGTGTACGCTGACTACGTTTCAGCAACTGCTTGGATATGCCAAGCGAAGCACAGACATCATCCTCTTTCATATCGCATTGATGAAGAAGATCATAGACGAGTTGTGCTTGATTGAGTGGACTCCAGCGTTTCTTTCCACCGATATGATTCAAACCCATTGCTATCAGTTCCTGCTTTCGATCAGAACCAGAAGATGAGGGTTGTATCTCAATAATTTCTATATTATCGAAATCCTCAGGTTGCAATATGCCAATATCAAGATTACGGGCATTACGATCCTGAAGGGTTTTCAGGGCAGCTGTACGACGATTGCCCTCAATCACTACTAACTGACCGTTGGATGTACGTTTAGCCTGAATGGGATCCTGCTTAAGAATTCCATTAGTCTTAAAACTATTAATCAGATCTTCTATATTTTCGTAGGATTTACCGCGCAAAAAATCTAATGTTCGCTTCTGCACCCTCTCTTCAGCAATATGCTCCGCAGAGACCGGAGTATAGTCCGATCTATCTATAAAGCGATAGTTATTGGGATCTAGCAAGAGATCACCAAGCTTTACCCGAATTGAAGTTGTCTCCATACAATTGCTATTCTGTACTTAATATTTGAAAACATTATAGTTTACACTGCAAAGATAACTTAATAATGAACTATATACAAGTATTTATAAAATTTTGCACTAATTACTTTTTGCCTCTTTGAGATTTGAATGAATAGCGATATACCATAACAAAAAAATCCACTCCTGATCAGGAATGGATTTTTTCTATAAGACCTACATGTAAGAAAACTTACATGATTTATGAGCATTTCATTACATCATTCCGCCCATGCCTCCCATGCCGGGTGCGGGCATTGCGGGTGCGGGATTTTCCTCTTTCTTGTCAGCGATGACACATGAAGTGGTGAGGAACATTCCTGCGATAGAGGCTGCATTCTCAAGAGCCACACGGGTAACCTTGGCGGGATCGATGACACCTGCTGAGAGAAGATTCTCATAGTTGCCGGTACGAGCGTTGTAACCGAAGTCGGCGTTACCGTCCTTGACTTTCTGCACAACTACTGCACCTTCCTCACCTGCGTTGGCCACGATCTGACGAAGAGGTTCTTCAATGGCACGGAGCACAATGTTGATACCTGTGGTCTCGTCATCATTAGCACCCTTGAGGTTCTCAAGTGACTTCACGCAACGGATGTAAGCCACACCACCACCGGGGACGATACCCTCAGCGATAGCCGCACGGGTTGCAGAAAGGGCGTCATCGACGCGATCCTTCTTCTCCTTCATCTCGACCTCACTGGGAGCACCGATATGAAGCACGGCTACACCGCCTGCGAGCTTGGCGAGACGTTCCTGAAGTTTCTCGCGGTCATAGTCACTTGTGGTCTGCTCGATCTGAGTCTTGATCTGAGCGATACGTGCTGCGATGGCATCCTTGTTACCTGCACCGTTGACAATAGTAGTGTTCTCCTTGTTGACGGTGATCTTCTCGGCACGACCAAGCTGATCAACGGTAGCTGCTGTGAGCTGCATACCCTTCTCCTCAGAGATGACTACGCCGCCCGTGAGCACTGCGATATCCTCAAGCATTTCCTTACGGCGGTCACCGAAACCGGGAGCTTTGACAGCACAAACCTTGAGCGAACCACGGAGACGGTTGACAACGAGAGTTGCAAGTGCTTCCTGATCGACATCCTCAGAGATGATGAGGAGGCCACGGCCGGACTGTGCGGTCTGTTCGAGGACGGGAAGGATATCCTTGATGTTGGAGATCTTCTTATCGTAGATGAGGATGAAGGGGCTTTCCATAACGCACTCCATCTTCTCGGTGTTGGTCACGAAGTAGGGTGAGATGTAACCGCGGTCGAACTGCATACCCTCTACGATGTCAACGGTAGTCTCAGTACCCTTGGCCTCGTCAACGGTGATAACACCTTCCTTCTTAACCTTCTTCATAGCCTCAGCGATCAGACGGCCGATGGCTTCGTCATTGTTAGCCGAAATGCGGGCCACGTCCTCGATCTTCTTGAAATCGTCGCCCACTTCCTCGCTCTGAGACTTGATGCCTTCAACCACGACTGCTACCGCACGGTCGATACCGCGCTTGATGTCCATCGGGTTAGCACCGGCAGCCACGTTCTTGAGACCGACATTGATGATGGCCTGTGCGAGCACGGTAGCAGTGGTCGTACCGTCACCGGCATCATCACCAGTCTTGGAAGCAACTTCCTTGACGAGCTGAGCTCCCATGTTCTGGAAGGGATCTTCGAGTTCCACTTCACGAGCCACACTCACACCATCCTTGGTGATGTGGGGAGCACCGAATTTCTTTTCGATGATGACGTTACGGCCCTTAGGACCAAGGGTTACCTTTACGGCGTCGGCGAGAGCATCGACACCTTTCTTTAGCTCTTCACGAGCCTTTATATCGAATTTAATTTCTTTTGCCATTTTCCTAAATATTTATCTACAGGTTAAATGATACGTTGTTTTTTTGAGGAGGGAGGATTGAATAAAAGACCTTGTTTTGTCAGGATCTTACTTTTCAAGAATGGCCAGAATGTCGCTCTGACGCATGATAAGGTATTTTGTGCCTTCAAGTTCCACTTCAGAACCTGCATATTTGCCGAAAAGGACTTCATCGCCGTTCTTAACGACCATTTCCTCATCCTTGGTTCCGTTGCCGGTAGCCACGACTGTTCCACGCAGGGGTTTTTCCTTTGCAGTATCGGGGATGATGATACCGGCTGCAGTTACTTCTTCAGCAGGAGTGGGGCTAATCAGCACTCTATCAGCTAATGGCTTAATATTCATAGTGTTTCGTGTTATAGTTAGTTATTGATGATTAAATTCTATGTCTATGGACTTTGGAGAGGACTCCTCTGTCCGATTCATGATATCGCATAAACCGTGCCAAAACCGAGCGGTGTCAGTCTCTACTGACAAAATGTCAAAAAAACGCATCGGCAGGAATAGTCATTACGCACAGCAGGGCCGAAAATGAAACGTATCATATTCCGGTCCCTCACGAATAATAACATCCGTGCCCCACGTATGGTTCACGGGCACTACCGACAAAACTTAAAGTGGATCAAAGAGCCGAGGCTATAGCCGAACGGGACTCCTCCATCAACCGTCCGAGATCATGACCGTCGGCCGACGGGAAGATGGGCTTATGGATCGTAAGGTGGATGTGACCGGGCACAGGAAGTTTCTTGAAACGCGGCAGGACAGCAAACGCTCCGTCTATAGTGAGGGGAACCACCGGAAGATTGAACTCCACGGCAAGACGATAAGCACCTTTCTTAAACTGACGCATCTCACCATTCCACGTGCGCGCGCCTTCAGGAAAGACCACCAGCGACATGCCACCGCTCAACACCTTCTCGGCCTTCTGCATGGTCTTACGGGTGGCCGAGGGGGAGGAATTGTCAACAAATATCTGGTGTGCCCACTGGCAGGCCCATCCGACGAAAGGAATTTTCCGCAGACTCTGTTTCATCATCCACCGGAAGTTATGACCAAGATAACCGTAGATCGTAAAAATGTCGTAGGCTCCCTGATGATTAGCCACAAACACATAGCTCACGGCCGGATCTATATTCTCACGTCCGCTAACAGTCACACGGACGAAAGCCAGCCAGCAGAACAGACGCGACCAGATGATCTCAGGATAATATCCCCACCATCGGCCAAATCCAAGGGCAGAACCAATGACTGTCAAAACAGCTGTGATGATCGTAGCCACAAGAATGATCGGGCACATCACTAAGACCTGATAAATACGATAGAGGATAAGCATGGGGATGAGGAATGGATAAAATTACAGGTTACAAAAATACACATTATTCGCAAAAATTTCAAAAAATGTGCAATTTTATCATCCTCCCCCTCACTATTAATGCAGTTACCACCTTATATTATAATATAAATATAAAATCTTCCGTAACCATACAGCCAAGGCCACACCACCCTCCCACACGCTCCGAGGTGTTAAGGATTATTACACTCAGTTAAAGAAATTTTTCTTTAATTCTTGTAAAGACCGATGTTTTACCGTAACTTTGCACTATAAAGCGTGACATGTCCATGATACACGCATAATAGTACAACGCACGGTCGTCAGCACCGATGTTCCCATAGCACAATTTCATTATTCAAAAATCTAATAATTTTTTTAATTTCAATTCCAACTATGTGGTTAACTTGCTCATCTGTAGGAAGGAAGTTCGTGATGGCTCTCACGGGCATTTGCCTTGTCCTATTTGTCACGTTTCACTGTCTGATGAACGGAGTGGCACTGTTCTGGCCTGAAGGCTACAATGCAGTCTGCGCATTCCTCGGAGCTAACTGGTATGCGCTCGTCGCATCCATCGGTCTCGCCGTTCTCTTTATCATCCACATCTGCTATGCCGTGTGGCTCACACTCCAGAACCGCAAGGCTCGCGGTAACGACCGCTATGCAGTGGTATCAAAACCCGTACAGGTTGAATGGGCATCGCAAAACATGCTCGTCCTCGGTATCGTGATCCTTGCCTTCCTCGTTGTCCACATGATCCAGTTCTGGGCAAAGATGCAGTTGGCTGAAATCTTAGGCCAGCACTATCCCGATCCGCAGAACGGTATCTACTTCATCAATGCTGCATTCAGCTGCGTCTGGACTCCCATCGTCTATATCATCGGCTTCATCGCCCTTTGGTTCCACATGAACCACGGTTTCTGGTCAATGTTCCAGAGCTGCGGATGGGATAACGACACTTGGCTTCCCCGCCTCAAAAGCATCGGTTGCTGGTGGACAACCATCGTGGTTCTTCTCTTCATTGCCGAAGCTATTGTGTTCACAGTCCGTGCCAACAGCGGATGTTAATAATCATATTGTAAACAATACCACATCACAGATATGGCAGACATCAAGAACCTTGAGGGTATGATCGACTCTACCCCCATCATGAAGGATTACGCTGACATCGAATCCTCCAAGCTTCCTGAATATCAGATTGACTCCAAAATCCCCGAAGGCCCGCTCGCTCAGAAATGGACCAACTACAAGGCTCACCAGAAACTCGTCAACCCCGCCAACAAGCGCAACCTTGACGTAATCGTGGTAGGTACAGGTCTCGCCGGTGCATCCGCGGCATCGACTCTCGGCGAACTCGGCTTCAATGTATATAACTTCTGCATACAGGATTCTCCCCGCCGCGCTCACTCTATCGCAGCACAGGGCGGTATCAATGCAGCCAAGGATTATCAGAACGACGGTGACTCTGTCTATCGTCTGTTCTACGACACCATCAAGGGCGGTGACTTCCGTTCACGCGAAGCCAATGTGTATCGTCTCGCCGAGGTGTCAAACAACATCATCGACCAGTGCGTGGCTCAGGGTGTCCCCTTCGCACGTGAATACGGCGGCCTCCTCGCCAACCGTTCATTTGGTGGCGCACAGGTATCGCGTACATTCTACGCCAAGGGTCAGACAGGCCAGCAGCTCCTCCTCGGTGCATACGCATCGCTCAACCGTCAGATCAAGAAGGGCACTGTACGCTCGTTCAACCGTCGTGAGATGCTCGACGTCGTTATCATCGATGGTCGCGCACGCGGTATCATCGTCCGCAACCTCATCACCGGTGAGATCGAACGCTACGCCGCTCATGCCGTAGTTCTCGCAACCGGTGGTTACGGCCGTGCATTCTTCCTTTCGACCAACGCTATGGGTTGCAATGGTTCAGCCGCCATCCAAGCCTTCAAGAAGGGCGCATATCTCGCCAACCTCGCCTTCACCCAGATCCACCCCACCTGTATCCCCGTCCACGGTGAGGATCAGTCAAAGCTTACCCTCATGAGCGAATCGCTCCGTAACGACGGCCGCATCTGGGTGCCCAAGAAGAAAGAGGACGCAGAAGCCATCCGCGCCGGCAAGAAGAAACCGACCGATATTCCCGACGAAGACCGCGACTTCTACCTCGAACGCCGCTATCCCGCGTTCGGTAACCTCTGTCCCCGCGACATCGCCAGCCGCGCTGCCAAGGAGCGTTGCGACGCAGGTTTCGGTGTAGGTACAGGCAACGCCGTATATCTCGACTTCAAATATGCCATCGAGCGTCTTGGCGAAGATGTAGTGCGTGACCGCTACGGCAACCTCTTCGATATGTATCAGATGATCTCTGACGACAATCCCTATCAGACCCCGATGATGATCTTCCCCGCCAGCCACTACACAATGGGCGGTATCTGGGTTGACTACGAACTCCAGACTTCAATCAAGGGTCTCTTCGCTATCGGTGAGTGCAACTTCTCTGACCACGGTGCAAACCGCCTCGGTGCATCAGCCCTCATGCAAGGTCTTGCCGACGGTTACTTCGTGCTCCCCTACACTATGCAGAACTACCTCAGCGATCAGATCAAGGTGCCTCACTTCTCGACCAAGTCCAAGGAATTCGACGAAGCTGAGAAGGCTGTCCGCGCCCGTATCGACAAGCTCATGAACATCAAGGGTACGAAATCGCCCGACCAGATCCACAAGCGTCTCGGTCATGTGATGTGGAACTTCGTCGGCATGGGCCGTACGCTCCAGAGCCTCGTAAAAGCTCTCGACGAGCTTGAGGATGTACGCAAGGAATTCTACACCGATCTCCGTATCGTAGGCCGTGCTGACGATCTCAACACCGAGCTCGAAAAGGCACTCCGCCTTGAGGACTTCCTCGTGATGGCCAAGATGATGGCAATCGACGCCCTCAACCGCAACGAGTCATGTGGCGCACACTTCCGCGAAGAGTATCAGCTCGCCGACGGTGAGGCCGCACGTAACGACAAGGACTACATGTATGTGTCCTGCTGGAAATACACCGGCGACAACGAGAAGCCCGTACTTCTCAAAGAACCCCTCAACTACACTGAAATCAAGGTTCAAACACGTAACTACAAATCATAAGAAAATTTCGAAGAAAAATGGAACATACTATAAATGTAAACCTCAAGATTTGGCGTCAACGTGGCCCCAAAGAACCGGGTTCATTCCAGACCTACCGCGTTGAGAACGTCTCTACCGGAAGTTCATTCCTTGAGATGCTCGATATGCTCAACCAGCAGCTCGTCGATCGCAACGAAGAGCCTGTGGTGTTTGACAGTGACTGTCGTGAAGGCATCTGCGGTATGTGCTCACTCTATATCAACGGTCATCCCCACGGTCCTGTGCAGGGCATCACTACCTGCCAGCTCCACATGCGTAAGTTCAACAACGAGGACACAATCACAATCGAACCTTGGCGTTCGGCTGCCTTCCCCGTGATCCGCGACCTCATGGTGAACCGCAACGCGTTTGACCAGATCCAGCAGGCAGGCGGTTACGTGTCGTTCAACTGCGGCGGTGCTCCCGATGCCAACAACCTCCCCATCTCCAAGGAAGTGGCCGACGTGGCTATGGACTCTGCAACCTGTATCGGCTGTGGCGCATGTGTCGCCGCCTGCAAGAACGGTTCAGCCATGCTCTTCGTCAGCGCGAAGGTAAGCCAGTTCGCACTCCTGCCCCAAGGACAGGTAGAACGCGCTCGTCGCGCACGCGCAATGGTGAAGAAGATGGACGAACTCGGATTCGGCAACTGTACAAACACCGGTGCTTGTGCAGCTGAATGTCCCAAGAACGTTCCCCTCAGCAACATCGCACGTCTCAACCGCGAGTTCATCAAGGCAAAATTCGCTGATTAAGCTAATGTAGAGAGCTTCACAGTAAGCTTTTACATATAACAAGAACCTCACCGCCGATCCATATTGAAGGATCGGCGGTGATTTTTTATCTATCATTTGATTTGGTTAATTTATTTCAGTTTTTAACTTGAAATATGTTAATTTGGTTAAATATGAAATTTTACTAAACAAAATTGTCCGACGTGACATTATACCAGTGTAATGTCTAAATAGAATCTTTTTTACAAACCACATAGCTCTCAACCATTATCAACTTAGATAAAGTAACGCTATCCATTTTCCCGCCATCTGACATCTGACATCTATATCTAAAGTATATAGTGCAGACAAAGCCGTCAATCCGTACGGCTACAAGCGTGCATGCACCTTCCCCTCGTTCAATCCTTAATATGCCTGTCACGCTCCCTGACATATCCAGCCATGTCTTGTCGCCACCGGTGGGCCGGCGCAGGAACATTCTTGTTACAGATCTTATTACAAGATATGTTACACTGTAACATTTTTGTAATTATTATTTTTAGCCTTTAAATACCTATCCCCCAACATATTACCCCTATTTGTAACAAGTATGTCACCAAATTAACATATTTTTACATTAAAAATGTTTCTATCGGCGATATTCGTTGTAATTTTGAAGTGTCAAACAAAACAAAGCCCTTCAGAAAGGCTAAAAATTACAAACAACACGTTCAACTCTCAAAACGATATAATTATGGGAACTCAGGAATTTCAGAACAAGCTTATGAGCCTTCAGGGCAACCTCCTCAACTTCGCACTGATGCTTACTTCAAACCGCGATAACGCTTACGATCTTCTTCAGGACACCACTCTGAAAGCACTCGATAACGAAAGCAAGTATGTTGACAATACCAACTTCAAGGGTTGGGTTTTCACCATCATGCGCAACATCTTCATCAACAACTATCGTCGCGTTGCCCGCACTGCAACTGTTGTTGACCAGACCGAGGACCTCTACCACCTCAACCTCTCACAGGACTCAGGTCTTGAAACTCCCGAAGGTTCATTCGGCGTAAACGAGATCTCTGCTGCAATCGACGAGTTCCCCGATGAATACCGCATCCCCTTCTCAATGCACGTTGCCGGTTACAAGTACAACGAGATCGCAGAGAAGATGAATCTTCCCCTCGGTACTGTAAAGAGCCGCATCTTCTTCGCCCGCAAGAAACTTCAGGTGCGTTTCGCTGACTACCGTTAAGGCGCAGTCAACCATCGTTTAGAGAGTATCTGTCAATTGTAATTAAGCCTCTCTGATCTGACTGGAAAAAAACACATCACTCCGGGCCGAAGTCCCGGCGTCAATAAAAAACTATTTTGTAGAGATCAACTCATATATCAATAGCCCAAACGAGTCTCCGGGCATTTCTAAAATAAGAAAGATTGTTTTAAGATAAGGTTCAAAAAGATATAAATAATAAATAAGATTAAGAATTTCATTTAAGTACTGACAATCTACATCTATAAGATCTAAAACACACACCACATAGAAGCGTCCGCGAATTGTTTTGCGGACGCTTCCCTTATTTCGCACCATAGCTTCTATTCATCTTGCATCATAGCTTCCTCCATTTGATCGCGTATCCATCTCCTCTACCGACCGCCAATGCCGGAGCTGTCAGACGATGATCCCGAACGTCACAACCACAATATTTTTTTGTAACAAATTGTAACAACCGTGACATCGCAACAATTTTGCAACAATATTTTACTCGCGATATAACACTGATTTACAGGCAAATAACTATCAATAATCAATTAATTGCAATATGCTCATCTCTTTTTTATCTCGCAAACACTCCCGTATGTGGAAATACTCGTAACTTTGAAGCGTAAACATTAAATCAACATCTCTTTCATCTCTCTAATCATTAAAATTATGGGAACTCAGGAATTTCAAGACAAGCTGATGAGCCTTCAGGGCAATCTTCTCAACTTCGCCTTAATGCTAACTTCCGACAAGGAGAATGCACACGACCTCCTACAGGACACTACCCTGAAGGCCCTCGACAACGAAAGCAAGTATGTTGATAATACAAACTTCAAGGGATGGGTATTCACTATCATGCGCAACATCTTTATCAACAATTATCGCCGTGCGTCCCGCTCGGCTACTGTTGTTGATCAGACCGAGGACCTCTACCATCTCAATCTCTCACAGGATTCGGGCTTCGCAACTCCGGAAGGAACTTTCAGCGCAAACGAAATCTCCGCTGCAATCAACGAGTTTGCCGACGAATACCGTATCCCCTTCTCAATGCACGTCGCCGGTTATAAGTACAACGAAATCGCCGAAAAGATGAATCTCCCGCTCGGTACTATCAAAAGCCGCATCTTCTTCGCCCGCAAGAAACTTCAGGTACGTTTCGCCGACTACCGTTGAACCCGCCTGCCGGACACGTCATCCCCTACGACACGAACGTATTCACCATAATAATATTTACTAAAGATTACTCCCGTTCAATCTGTCTTACACACGTATTTTGCAGTCAACTTATGTAATCAGCCCCGCGATCGTTTTAAGGATCGCGGGGCTGATTACATCTTAGTCGGCCTGACCGTCAGTGAGGATGCTTACTTTGAAGCATCCACCTTGTTATAACGGGCGTTGAGACCTTCGATTATATCGTTTGTGATATCAAGAGCCGGATTGAAGTAGATACCGGCAGCCTTGAATAGGATAGCGTCATAACCCTTGGAGGCATTGTAGATCTTGATGTAGTTCTCGATCGAATCGTTGAGCTGAAGCTGCTGCTGGCCCAGTTCGTTTTCGGTGTTGCGGCTGAGGTTTGCGAGATAAGCTTCTGCATCCTGCTGCATCTTCTGGAGCTTCTGCATATCGGCGTTGTAGCTTGCCTCGGTGAGATAGCCGTTGCTGCGGCCCTTCTGTTCGATAGCGGCGGCAAACTTCTGAATCTCGGTAGCCTTCGCCTGACGTGCGCTTTCAATTTTCGAAACGGCGCGCATTGATGCCTCCTGAAAATCCTTTGCAAGATTGTAGTGTGTCATCAGCGAGTCTGAATCGATGTAACGGATGTTAAGGCTGGTAGTGGTCGTTGCGCCATCGGCCGTTGCTGCTTGGACAGGAGCTCCGGCTGCGGAATCGCTTGACGTTGAACCGCCGCACGAGGTAGCAGTAAGGGCAAAAAGACTTAGAAGCAGCGTAGAAGCTGATATTGCTAACTTGTTCATGTGTGATAAGAATGTAATATTGAGATACTGATTTATTTTTCTTAAAAGTCATTTTCATGGTCGGCTGTCGTCGTTTCTGTGGGCGCAGCCTATCCCACGGCGTTTCAATTCCGGAATATCGTGGGCGTGACCGGTTGGAAATTTTCCTCCTTTGACAAACCACACTTTCACTCCCATTACAGCCACGGCTACTCCGGTCAGGATTACAGCGAGAATGGCAGTTACAAGTATAATTTTCATAGTCAAATCGGGTTTTCCGATGCAAAAGTAGCAATTTAGTCTAAATTATAGCATGTATCTCAATTTTATTTTATAATTTAGTGGTGCAAATGTGAGATATTTAACACTTGTTTCACACTTGCGCTAATATTTGCTAAAATAAGTCATGCCCTTACAGCGGCAGGTGACTGTTTTTTAACAAGTCACTCACATCCTTAAAATTTCTATAATATGGAAATCAAAGATCTTCAACCGCGCGAGGTTTTCGAAATTTTCGACGAGATCACCAAGATCCCCCGTCCCTCCAAGAAGGAAGAGAAAATTCGTCAATACCTCCTCGATTTTGCAAAAAAACACAATCTAACGGCCAAGACCGACAAGGTAGGTAACGTCGTCATCTCGAAGCCCGCCACTCCCGGCCATGAAAACGCTCCTACACTGATCCTCCAAGGCCACATGGACATGGTGTGCGAGTCAAATGACAAGAATTTCGACTTTGCAAACAATCCCATCCCCGCTGTGGTTGATGGTGACTGGATTCGTACCGAAGGAACAACCCTCGGTGCTGACAACGGCATCGGCATGGCAGCATCGCTTGCTGCCCTTATCGACGACTCTTTCGAACACGGGCCGCTGGAAGCCCTCTTCACTGTCGATGAAGAGACAGGTATGACAGGCGCGTTCAATCTCGGTTCTGACATGATTACCGGATCTATCCTCCTCAACCTTGACTCAGAGGATGACGCCGAGATCTTTGTCGGCTGCGCAGGCGGTGTCGATACTCAGGCATTCTTCAATTACAACCGTTCTTTCGCACCCAAGGACTTCCTTTACTTCAAGATAAATATCGAAGGTCTCAACGGTGGACACTCCGGTGGCGATATCCACCTCGGACGCGCCAATGCAAACAAACTGCTTGCACGCTTCCTCTTCCTCCTTTCAGAGAAACATGAGGTGGTGCTCTCTGAAATCGACGGCGGTAACCTCCGCAATGCCATTCCGCGCGCGAGCCACGCCATCATCGGTGTCCACACATCACGTAAGGAAGAAGTCCGCGTAGCCCTCAACCATTATATCGCTGACCTCGAAAACGAGTATGCAGGTCTTGAACCCAATCTCAAGATCACAATGGAGAGTGTCGATACCCCTGACTTCACCATTGACCAGACCACATCGCTCAACATCATCCGCGCCCTCTACTGCGCACCTCACGGTGTGATCTCCATGAGCCGTGATCTCGAAGGTCTTGTCGAGACATCGACCAACCTCGCATCAGTCAAGATGGCACCTGACAACACTATCGTTGTCACCACAAGCCAGCGCAGCTCCGTCGAGTCACGCAAATGGGACATCGCCCGTCAGGTCGAAGCCGTGTTCCTCCTCGCAGGCGCACGCGTCGAGCATGGCGACGGCTATCCCGGATGGCAGCCCAATCTCGAATCGCCCATCATGAAGATCAGCCGTGACGCATATCAGGAACTCTACGGTGTGACTCCCGCTATCAAAGCCATCCATGCCGGTCTCGAATGCGGCCTCTTCCTGACCAAATATCCTCACCTCGACATGGTTTCGTTCGGCCCTACACTCCGCGATGTCCACTCTCCCTCAGAGAGAATGTACATTCCTGCGGTCGAACGCTTCTGGGGTCAGCTCAAGCGTACACTTGAAAAAGTAGGAGAACTCAAAAAGTAAAATCCGCGGCCTCCGTGCCGTAACTACCGATTTATCCATGGCCCGCGTAAATCTCCATGAATTTTCCGCGGGTCATGGAAAAAATCAATCCATTCGTCTGACCACCTCCTGAGCAGGCATCAACGTATATTTATCACCAGCCTGCCGGCTTCTCTCCGCCATTCATTCCCGTTTATGTCCGGACTTCATTCATCCATGACAGGGAATCAAGCTATGAATCAACCTTCCACGCTTATCAAGCGTCATCTATCCTGAGGCGTAATGCCATTGCCAATGCAGCGAATCGTATGGGCTACGCATGAGACTCCTCGACACTTATAATCATCACAATCCGGATAGTTATCCCCCTGCGCCGTGTGGCGTAAAAGGGCTTATTGTTACACTAAATCAAATTTTATGCTAAAACGTTTCGCTCTGCTGATACTTGTCATCGTCTTCTCGGCAATGCTGTTTTCAAAGACCGAAGAGGACACCTCAATGAAAACAAGTACCGACAGCATCTCAAAAACGATAGCAGATTACGAAAATCTCCCTTCCGATACCATCATAACTCTGACAGAGGAAGATTTTGAAGATGTGGCCAAACGGCTTGGAGTCGAAGTGGCCGCCATAAAAGCTGTTGTTGAAATCGAAGCCGGACACTCACATCAAGGCTTCGCCGCTCCCGGCAAACCGCTGATCAATTTTGATCTGGCCATGTTTCGCCGCTTTGCCACACGCCGTGGCATAAATCTTGCCAAATACAGCAAGTCACACTCTGTTGTGTTCGCTTCGTCAAGCGGCTCACAGACCAAGGCTCACCGTCGCCTCGACGCTGCGATGACAATCAATCCGCATGCAGCCATCGAAGGTACATTCTGGGGAATGTTTCAGATAGGTGGATTCAACTGGAAAAAATGTGGAGCTGAAAGCCTTGAGGATTTTGCAAAAAAAATGGCGAGTTCCGAACGCACCCAGCTTGACATGTTTGCTGAATTCATCACTAATTCCGGTCTTCTGAAGCCCTTGCGCGAGAAGGATTGGGCAACTTTTGCCCGCGGTTACAATGGTCCCGGATATGCACGCCGCGCCTATCACACACGCATGGCTCAGGCCTACGCCAAGCACTCGTCAAAAAAGAACTCATCGGATAAAAAGCCATCCAACTGACAATTTCCCAGTCCATTAAGTCTATCCAGATAATTTAATACTGAGAATACTACCTACCCCACGTATGCCAAATGCTCATCGTCAAGGTGTCCATTTATCAAGCATATACGTGGGGTAGGTAGTATTTTTAATGACATGACTTAATTGATAAAAATATAGCAAAATCATTAATTCTTGCGTCAGATATCTCGCACTTAAATTTGGATTTGTCAAAGTTCATAGCTATCTTTGCGATACAAAATAATATCATTTTAATATCACAATTTCAACTGCCATGACTCACTCCGATTCAAACAAGGAATTCAGCTATGAGGGAAAAGTCTATAACGGTTTCCTAATGCTGTTTGTCAATCTTATCGTTATTCCTGCTCTCGCTGTCAGTATGTTCTTCATCGTTCCGGATCTTGAATCACCTCTCCTTTGGATTCCGGTCGGCGTACTGACAATCCTCTTCTTTATATGTACGGCGGGATTTTTCATCCAGCAACCAAATCAGGCCCGCGTCATGATATTCTTCGGTAAATATTGCGGCACCTGCCGTCTCACCGGCTACTTCTGGGTCAATCCTTTCATGACCTTGAAAAAGATCTCGCTCCGCATACGCAACATGGACGTGGCACCGATCAAGGTTAATGACAAGGTGGGCAATCCCGTGATGATCGGTATGGTGCTCGTTTGGAAAGTCAAGGACACCTATCGTGCCGTATTTGACATTGACAGCGAACCTGAAAGCTCGATAACCGTAAATTCAGCCGGAAAAATCGGCTTTGATTCATCAAGCTCACGTGCAACAGCGACCGCTCTCGAAAACTTCGTCAGCATACAGAGCGATGCCGCCCTGCGCGAAGTGACAGGCCTGTTCGCATACGATGATGAAGGTTCATCGACAGATCAGATCACACTGCGCGGTGGAAGCCACGAAATAGTGGAACTGCTCGAAAACAAGCTCAACGAACGCCTTTCAATGGCCGGAATAGAAGTAATCGAAGCCCGTTTGAACTATCTCGCCTACGCCCCGGAGATCGCAGCCGTGATGCTTCGCCGTCAGCAGGCATCGGCCATCATATCCGCAAGAGAAAAAATTGTCGAAGGTGCTGTCTCAATGGTGAAAATGGCTCTCGATCAGCTGAAAGAAGAGAATGTGGTCGAGCTTGACGAGGAGCGTAAGGCTACGATGGTCAGCAATCTGCTCGTGGTTCTCTGTGCAGACGAACCTGCACAACCCGTGCTGAACACAGGGTCGTTGTATAACTAATGACGCGTATCCCACCCCTCAGAATATAACCAACATTCCTTCCGAATGGCTAAGAAAGAAACCGGTAAAAGCTTCCTGCTCCGTCTCGACGCCGCTACAATGGAAAAGGTAGAGGCTTGGGCGGCGCAGGAATTCCGTTCGGTCAACGGTCAGATCCAATGGATCATCGCCGAATCACTCCGCCGTCACGGCCGGCTGTCACGCAGCAAAACGGATGACGCGACAGACCTTCCGGCCGAATAAAATTCCCACAATTTACCTTTCATTTCCACTACGCACCGGATTAAACATCGGATTTTTCTTGTGAGATTGGTCTAAGTTGCGTAGATTTGCATAGATAATTCAAACCAATTCAAATCCATATAGATGAAACGCAGTTTTATTTCAATATTCATGTCAGCTATGGCTGTCACAGCGTTCGGCTGGGGACAGAAAGGCCACGATGTCACAGCTTATATTGCTGAGAACCATCTTACACCTGTCACCCGTGCAGCTGTCGATTCAATCCTCGAAGGCAAATCGATGGTCTATTGGGCCAACTGGCTCGACAATGCCAGCCACACAAAACCATACGCTTTTACAAAAACATGGCACTATAAAAATGTTGACGAGGGCGAGCGTTATGAGGAAGCGCAGGCTAATCCGGCAGGTGATGCCGTCACTGCTATAAAGGCTCAGATTGAAACCCTCTCCACTCCCGACACTCCGATCGAGGAATCGCGTCTCGCTATGAAAATTCTCGTCCACGTGGTCGGCGACCTTCATCAGCCACTCCACATGGGTCATGCCACTGACCTCGGAGGCAACCGCGTTAAAGTAAAATATTTCGGTCGTGACAACAATCTTCATTCCGTATGGGATTCATCGATTCCCGAATCAGCCCACAAGTGGGGATATACCGAGTGGCAGCAGCAGATTGACCGTGCACCTGTCGAAGTTCAGGCCGAAATTGTTTCAGGAACTGTGGATGACTGGGCCAAGGAAACAATCGGAATCTGTAACAACGTCTATAAGTATTTCTCCGAAAGGGATAATATCTCCTACAATGAGGTAGCAGACTGGACTCCTACCGTCGAGAAACAATTTCTAAACGGCGGCCTCCGTCTCGCCCATGTCCTCAACCTGATTTTTGATCCCGACTACCGCTCCTCAACCCCATCGCCGATAGTCAAATAACGCATAATCATTATATTACTCACATCGCGCTTGTGCCGCCTATGACCGGATAACCCATCCACCGGCCATACGCGGCACAAGCTCATTTATAGGCAATCGATTAATCGTCACTATATATGATATTCATCCTACTCTACCCCCCTATATCATTCCTTCGGATATTGTATCTTTATAGTTTGACCGTCAATCGCTATGCCCTTACTCAAGCTTACCGGCAATCTTTGATCATCTGAAAAACCTATTGTATCACCATCCTTCAATGTCGCGTCATTACTCAGGACATAATCAACCATATTGAGTACAAAATTTCTTACATCCTTAAATTCGGCATCTGCATAGACTTCTATTTCTTCTTTTCCGAATTTACGCAGTCCATAGGTATAGATTCCCGGAATATCTCCTGACTTGGCGATCCCTAACCATACCCAATCAAGGATCGGGAGCTCTCCGTCCTTCATGCACTGAGCAATAAAACCATAATCGGCAGGATGATGAACCACACCGTCTGAATAAACTGCAATTGCATTTTCCTGCTTCAAGCAAGCATCGGCAATCTTAGTAATCATCTTTGCATTTTCGATAACGCCTGTTTCATCGCCTGTCACAGTAATAATGATATGGGCTTTATGGGATTTCACTATATCCATAGCTTCGGGCCACATATAATTTAGCGCGGCACACTGTTCGGCTTCTTGGCCGGGAATCGGTGATGAGACAAATGTCACCCCGACATAACCATCGTCGTAGGATTCTACCAAAGTATTTTCATTACGATAGGCTTTTGAAAAATCAATATTCCATAATTCTTTCAAATCATTGATAAACTTATCCACATTCCAACTCGAATCTGAAAGAAGCACGAATGCGACAAAAATTCCTATCGTTTTCCTAATTTCCATCATTGTCTCACACTTAAAGATAATACTTTTTTACTTCTAAAAACAAACTTTCAGGCGGCACTTACTTCTTCCAGAAAGTAGGGGTGAAGAGGATGAGCACGGTGAAGAGTTCGAGACGGCCTATCATCATTATGAGGGCTAAAATCCATTTACCGACATCGGGGACTATCTCATAGTTGCCACCATAGCCAGTGACACCAGCACCAAGTCCCGTGTTGCTTATGCACGAGAATGCCGAAAAGAACGAATCGATCAGCGGGAGTCCGAGCGCACAGAGAATGATGCCTCCGACCATTATGATCATGACATACAGGCAGAGGAAAGCTATCACTTTCGCCACAATATCGTGAGGGATGACGCGCTTGTTCACGCGGACAGTGAATATGTAGTTAGGATATACACAGCGGACAATCTCGTTACGGCAATGCTTGAGCAGGTAGATCAAGCGGTCAATCTTGGCTCCGCCACTCGTCGAGCCGGCACACGATCCGAAAAACATGAGTGCAAAAACTATGGCCAGCACAAAAGTGCCCCACGAAGAGAAAGCCGGTGCCTCATAGCCAGTAGATGTGATTGTAGAGACAATCTGGAAAAGTGGATCGAGAGTAACCGATTTCAGGGAGTAAGCTTCACCGTGAAAAACGATAGCTATGACAAAGAGGATATAGCACACGAATATGATGCCGACATAGGTGCGGAATACCTCGTTATGCCATATAGGCTTGAATTCACCGTGTGCCATGTGATAAAGCAAGACAAAACTTGTTCCGCCAAGGAACATGAAAACGGTGATAACGCTCTCAATATAGACAGAATTCCACGCGTCGATCCCGTTGTCGGCAGTCGAGAATCCTCCGGTTGACATGACGCTGAACGCGTGGCAGATCGCCTCAAAAATGTTCATAGGGCCGAGGATAAGGAGGACGAAGAGGATGACTGTCAGAACAATATATATGAGCCACAGTCCCTTGGCTGTCTGCGATATACGCGGACGGAGTTTATCGTGGGTAATACCCGTCACTTCAGCATTGAACATCTGCATGCCACCCGAATGGTTGAGCATGGGGACAACAGCAAGAGTGAAAAGGATTATACCCATACCTCCGATCCACTGCATGAGGCTGCGCCATATAATCATGCCATGACTGAGATGGCTAATGGAGGTAAGCACAGATGCACCTGTAGTGGTAAAGCCCGACATGGCCTCGAAAAACGCATCGGACACCGACATCGGCTGCCTGTCCATGAAGATGAACGGCAACATACCGAATGCCGAGAAGAAGACCCATATAAGTGCCGTCAGCAGGAATCCCTCACGCTTTCCCATACGCGGATTGCGCGGACGGATACCGAAAGTCATGATAGTACCTGCGACGAAGGTGACGAGCATTGTGACGAGAAAACACAACCAGTCCCTCTCATGATAGATCAGACTTGTGACAAGCGGAACGATGAAGAAAGCGGCCTCGATCATAAGAAGGAGTCCGATGACACGAAGTACCACCGGAATATTAATTACAGTAGGCCGATAACGGAGCAGGCGTATTGACATGGGTCTTAATGCACTTTATTAAACCGCGGAAATTCCCTGATTTCTGAAAATCACCGGGAGATCCGAACTCATTTGAATAATTTTTCGACCTTATGGAGGAGACCGTTGAGAGTGAACACGACAACGCGGTCGCCCGGCTGGATCACGGTATTGCCGGACACGAGATAGCCCTTTCCGTCACGGATCAGTCCGGCTATGGTCATATCGCGCGAGAGTTTCAGATCCTTGACGGCGGCACGGGTGATCTTAGATCCCTCCCCGGCGACGATTTCTGCCACTTCCGCATCGGCCAAGGCCATGCATTTGGTAGTGGAGGTGTCGCGGTCAAGAAGCATCTGGAATATTCTTGAGGAGGCAAGGAGTTTTTTATTGATTATGGTGCCGATGTTGAGACCCTCAGCTTCGGAAATGAATTGCAGGTTCTCGACTTCAGCGATAGTTTTGACAACACCGAGTTCTTTTGCAGAGAGGCATGTAAGGATATTCGTCTCACTGCTGTCTGCTAACGCGATAAAAGCCTCAATGTCAGTGATTCCGGCATCCAAAAGGGCATCGGTGTCACGCGCATCGGCGTTGATGATCCTCGCGTTGGGACATTTCTCGGACAGGCGTAGACAGTTGTCGCGGTCCATATCCATGATCTTGATGTTGAACTCATCGCCGACCATAGCGCAGAGACGAATAGCAATACGGCTTCCGCCCATGATAAGGACATCGCGGATTTTATGCTCGGTCTTTCCACAGAGCGGGACAAGAGAATCGACATGATCACGCGTGGTCATGAAATAGACGATATCGTTGAGCTGCAGGCGATCCATACCACCGGGAATGATGGTCTCATGGTTACGCTTGATGGCGGCAACGTGGAAACTATGCTCCGTCATACCGAGCTCACGCAACTGCATGCCTTGAAGCGGCGCGTTGTCACGCAGTTTCACACCAACGAGTATCAGCTGCCCTTCATGAAGCTCAAACCAATGGCGAGCCCAGTTGTGGCGCAATGCCTCGATGATCTCCATCGCAGCAAGATGCTCAGGGTAGATCATGTCATCGGCACCTATGTTAACGAAAAAATCACGGTGATCAGGGTTCTTGAACTCGTAATTATCGACACGTGCGACAGTCTTGGATGCTCCCAGACTCTTTGCGATGGCACAGGCGACAATATTACGCGTCTCAAACGGGGTCACGGCAATAAATAGGTCACAACCCTCCACTCCTGCCTGACGCAGCGTGGCGAAAGATGTGGGCGAACCCTGACACGTCAGTAGATTGTAATTGGCATCAAGCACGGACAATTTATCACTGTCGCTATCGACGACGGTAATGTCCTGTTCTTCGTTTGAAAGAAGTTTGGCCAGATGGGAGCCGACTTCACCAGCCCCGGCAATAACAATCTTCATTATTTGGAATTGTCTTTTTCTTTATTAGCGACTTTGCTTATGGTAGTGAAAATACCGTCGGCGTCAAACCCACACAGATTCTTAAGCTGCGCCGGACTACCATGAGGGATAAAACGATCAGGAACTCCGAGACGATGAACCGGCACTTTCGATCCAAGTCCGGCCAACCCTTCCATGACGGCCGATCCCATGCCACCGTCGATGACACCATCCTCGACCGTTATGACGGGGACATTCATTTCGGCGATACGCTGGAGGATCGATGCATCCATAGGTTTGACAAATATCATGTCGAAATGCGCGATGCTGATTCCAAGCTCCTCACGTGCTTTATCAATAGCCTTTGCAGCATCAGATGCGACCGGACCAAGTGTGAGAACAACCAGATCCTTTCCATCCGAGAGAAGTTCTCCTTTACCGACCGGTAGCTCATGCATTTCTTCGCTTATGTCCTTGTCACCATTGCCACGCGGATAGCGGATGGCAAACGGGCCGTTGAATTTCTCGGCCGTTACCATAAGATTACGCAACATGTCGAGACTGCGGGGTGCAGCGACGGTCATTCCGGGTATGGAACGGAGATAAGCGATGTCAAACACGCCATGATGCGTAGCACCGTCCTCACCGACGATTCCTGCACGGTCAAGACAGAAGGTGACCGGAAGGCCTTCGATTGCCACATCGTGGATGATATGGCTATAGGCGCGTTGAAGGAATGAGGAATATATTGCCACAAAAGGTTTCATCCCCTCTTTGGCAAGACCTCCTGCAAAGGTGACAGCATGGCCTTCGGATATACCGACATCAAAGGTGCGTTCAGGAAAAGCATTCTGTAGCTTGATCATTGATGTGCCAGACGACATTGCCGCTGTCACACCGACAATCTTGGGATTGCGCTCGGCAAGGCTCACGAGTGTTTCGCCGAACACATCCTGATATTTAGGGGCTTTTTTCGCACTGTCTTTTATAATTTTTCCGGTAGAAACATCAAACTTACCGGGAGCATGCCATGCGGCAGGATTCTGCTCGGCCGGTGCATACCCCTTGCCTTTGACTGTCCGGAGGTGAAGGATACGGGGACCTGAGAAATCCTTGATCTCATTCAGAACATTGATGACAGTCTTGAGATCGTGACCGTCAAACGGACCGAAGTATCTTATGTTAAGACCTTCGAATATATTCTGCTCCTTCGTTATGAGCGATTTGAGGCTATTGTTGAAGCGCGTGATCATTCCTTTGCCCTTATCGGTCACGAGATGATGACGGCGCATGAAATTAGCAAACTTATAGCGAAGGGTGTTGTAAGTCTTTGATGTTGTAAGATGGGCAAGATACGAGTTGAGAGAACCGACATTGCGGTCAATCGACATATCATTGTCGTTGAGAATGATCAGGAGGTTGGAGTTGGCATTCGCCGCGTTGTTCAGCCCCTCGAAGGCCAGACCGCCGCTTATTGAAGCGTCGCCGATTACGGCGACAACGTTGCGGCGGGGTGTCTCGTTCTGTAACGCACTTGCCACCGTCATGCCTAAAGCAGCCGAAATGGAGTTTGAGGCATGGCCGGCGGTAAATGTATCATATTCGCTCTCCTTTGGGGATGGGAAAGGAGCAAGGCCACCGAAAGTGCGGTTCGTATCGAATTTGTCGCGCCGTCCAGTGAGGATCTTATGTCCGTAAGCCTGATGACCGACATCCCACACGATACGGTCATACGGGGTGTTGAACACATAATGAAGCGCGACTGTCAGCTCAACCGCTCCCATGCTTGAGGCAAAATGTCCGGGATGTGACGAGAGCGAGTTGATAAGAAACGAGCGCAGCTCACTGCATACCTGTGGAAGTTGCTCCACAGATAGTTTACGCAGATCTGCCGGTGAGTCGATGTGCGACAGAAGCGGATACTTATCGGCCTTCGTTTCCTTTTCCATTCTTTATGTATTTCTTATAGAGAGGTACCCAAACAACAATACCGGAAGCAATGATTACAAAAGCGGTCCAAAGCGTAAAGGGCTGCGACGAAATGACCAGATAGCAGAGAAAAAGCCACAACACCGCTATAAAGCCGAAACGTATTTTAGTGCTTGTATCCATATATCGTATTCTTCCGGCCGTTTAATATCAATAGCCGGTGTAGCTGTGAGGTGAAAGTTTTTTAAGCTCGGCCTTTACAGCATCCGACACATTGAGTGTATCGATGAATTCAGCAATGCTCTCTGCCGTCACAGCCTCGTTCTTACGGGTAAGAGCCTTGAGGGTCTCGTAGGGTTTGGGGTACCCTTCACGACGGAGAACAGTCTGAATGGCCTCGGCAACAACACTCCATGTGTTGTCAAGATCAGCATCAATTGCTGCACGATTAAGGAGCAGCTTGCCGAGTCCCTTCATTGTCGAAGCAATCGCAATAAGCGTATGAGCCAAGGGGACACCGATGTTGCGGAGGACTGTCGAGTCAGTCAGGTCTCGCTGGAGACGCGAAACAGGCAGCTTCGTGGCAAGGTGTCCGAACACAGCATTGGCTATGCCGATATTACCCTCGGAATTTTCAAAGTCAATGGGATTTACCTTATGAGGCATAGCCGATGATCCGACTTCGCCGGCCTTGATCTTCTGCTTGAAATATTCCATGGAAATATACATCCACATATCGCGGTCAAGATCAAGAATAATATTGTTGATTCGGGCAAGCGCATCAAAAAGCGCAGCCAGATTATCATAGTTAGAAATCTGTGTAGTGTATTCCTCGCGTACAATTCCAAGCTTTTCTGAAAGGAACTTCGCGCCGAACGCACGCCAGTCTATTTCAGGGAACGCACAAAGATGAGCGTTGAAATTACCGGTGGCACCGCCGAATTTTCCGGAGATCTCAACCGCGTCGAGCTGTGCAAGCTGACGCTTGAGACGATAGCTGAACACTCGGATCTCCTTGCCTAAACGCGTGGGTGACGCAGGCTGACCGTGAGTCTTGGCAAGCATGGGTATATCATACCATTCATCGGCACGGCTTTCAAGATGATCAATCAATTCCACGATGCGCGGACGATACACTTCGCGCAGTGCATCCGCAATCGACATAGGTACAGACGTATTATTGATATCCTGTGATGTCAGACCGAAATGGATATATTCCTTATACTGAGAAATGTTGAGAAGATCAAAACGCTCCTTGATGAAATACTCCACAGCTTTCACATCGTGATTTGTCACACTCTCAATCTCTTTGACCTTCGTGGCATCTTCGACTGTAAAGTTTTCATATATCTCGCGTAACTTACCGAAAAGTGAAACAGGGAAATCAGCAAGTGCCGGAAGGGGTAATTCACAAAGCGAGATGAAGTATTCTATCTCGACCTTAACACGATAACGGATAAGGGCATACTCCGAGAAATATTCGTCAAGACTTGCGCATTTTCCACGATAGCGTCCGTCAACAGGTGATATGGCTGTCAGTTCTGTAAGTTTCATGTCAATCTTCTGATTGGTTTATAGTAATGATATAATAATGCAAAATTACAAAAAAACTATGGGATATCGGGATATAATACCCAAGAAATGACACTGACAAAGGATTTATTTGGTCAAATGAA